>NZ_JCAKRX010000006.1:0-287051 GCF_059515225.1 Stenotrophomonas sp. CS3K5 | reverse complement strand
GAAGCAGTCGAGCAAGCTCGACTCTACGGGAGCGTCAGCGGCTGCTGGGCCCGCGCGACGCCACCCTCACGGTGCCGGAAGCAGCAGCGTGGTCACGAATGAAAGCGCCTTGCTGTCGCGCGCGGCAAAATAGGCAGGCGCTCTTTCCGGCAGCCATACTTCGTTGAAGTGGCGGCGGAAGTCCTCGTAGAACTCGTTGGGATATAGCTTGGCCGGCACCGTGCGCCCATCCGGGTAGGTGTGGTCATAGGTGGGCAGTGCGTTGGTGTCGACGCCCCGCTGGTCCCTCAGCCACTTGCAGAACAGGCGTCCTTCGGAGATGTCCGGCACCACCGCCTGCGGCAGGGTGTAACCGGCGTCTTCAAGCGGCGCGATCAGGTTCAACGTCAGCTCATTGAGCATCGAGAAATGGGTGTACGGCACCTTGGCCCGGTTCTGCAGGTAGCGCTCGATATGCGCGGGCATCACCGCGTTGGCACGCCCCTGCTGCCATTCCACCACCCACTGCGCAACCTTCACCGAGAACTTGCGCGACAGCCACTGGCCCAGGTTGATGGCCAGGTAGGGATGGATCCAGGTGCCCTGCAGGGTCGGTTTGCCACCGGAGACCACGTGGATCAGTTCGTGCTCGGCCAACCCGGTCTGGACGGTCAGCTCGTGCAGGAACTCCTCCGTCGATTTCAATGCCCGGTAGTCCGACCAGCGCTTGTTGACGGACTGGCACAGCGCGGTGGCGCTGATGTAGCCGTCACGGACGCGCTGCGGGATCACGGCGCCTTCCTCCATGCGTGGGATCAGGGTCATTTGCTGCATGCGTCACCTCGTGCCGTTGTGGGCCTGAAAGGGTAGGCAACGCCGTGGCCCCGGGTCTGTAGGAATCGTTGTGTTTTTCATGGCAAGCCGGCGTAGCGTCGAGCAAGCTCGACGCTACGGGAGGCCAAGAAGCCGTCGAGCAAGCTCGACGCTACACAAGCCACCCCACGGCGGCGTATGGTGGATGCCCGTCCTCCTGCCGAGCCGTGCATGTCCCAGCCTGACATTGCCGCCGACCTGGCACCGCGCATTGCGGTGGCCATCGCCGATGGATTCGAGGATTACCACGCCCGCTTCGCAACCATTACCGCGCGTGCACGCCAGCGCTTCGAACAGCGTGACTGGGCCGGCGCGCGCCAGGACGCGGTCGAGCGCATCGCGTTGTACGACCTGTGCATCGCCGGACAGATGGATGCCCTGCGCCGCCTGGCCGGCGAGCGGGTGGGTGAGCGCGCGCTGTGGCTGCAGGTGCATGCACGTTACAGCGCGCTGCTGCAGGGGCTGATCGACGCCGAGTTGTACAAGACCTACTACAACACGCTGTCGCGTCGCCTGTTCGCCACTCGCGGCGTGGACCCGGCGCTGGAGTTCATCGCCTTCGATGTCGAACCGTCCGATGCGATCACCCACCCGGTTGCGCGGCATACCTATGCCGTTTCGCCAACGCGTCCAGTGGAAGCCCTGCAGCGGGTGCTGGCCGACTACCGCTTCGACATCCCCTATGTGCACCAGCTGCGCTGCGCAGCGGCGATCGCGGTGCGTCTGCAGGATGATCTCGCACACTGGGGCGATACACCGGTGCGCAGCATTGAACTGCTCGACACGGTGTTCTATCGCGAGCGTCGCGCCTACCTGGTCGGTCGTGTGTTTGGCGAGCACCGCTTCTCGCCCTGCGTGATCGCCCTGGTCAACGATGAGCGTGGCCTGCGTGCCGACGCGGTGCTGACCCGACGCCGCGATGTCGCCCACCTGTTCGGTGTGTCACGCAGCTACTTCCAGGCCGACCTGGCCACGGTCGGTGACGCGGTGGTGTTCCTGCGCAGCCTGCTGCCGGGCAAGCCCATCGACGAGATCTACACGGTGCTGGGGCGTGCCAAGCAGGGCAAGACCGAGCGCTACCGCACCTTCTTCCGCCACTTCAACGAGCATCCGCAGGAGCGCCTGGTGCCTGCCGAAGGCACCCCGGGCATGGTCATGGCGGTGTTCACCCTGCCCAGCTACCCGCTGGTATTCAAGTTGATCCGGGACCGTTTCGCCTGGCCCAAGGCCATGTCGCGGCAGCAGGTGGAAGAGAAGTACGCACTGGTGTTCAACCTGGATCGCGTCGGCCGCCTGCTCGATGCACAGCCGTACCGGCATCTGCGCTTCCCGCGTGGGCGCTTCGCGCCGGCGCTGCTGGATGAACTGCTGCAGCAATGCGCACAGAGCGTCCGCCTCGATGGCGATGAGGTGGAGATCGCGCTGTGCTACGTGCAGCGCCGTTTCCGCCCGTTGAACCTGTACTTGCGCGAGCAGGGGGCGGAGGCGGTGCGGGCGGCGGTGCTCGACTATGCGCAGGCGATCACCGACATGGCGCGCAACAACATCTTCCCCGGCGACATGCTGCCGAAGAACTTCGGTGTGTCGCGGCATGGCCGTGCCGTGTTCTACGACTACGATGAACTGTGCCTGGTCAGTGACTGCGTGTTCCGCGCCTGGCCACAGCCGCGCTCGCCCGAAGAGGCGCTGGCCGACGAACCCTGGTTCCACGTGGGCGCGCGCGATGTTTTCCCCGAGCGCTTCGGCCCGTTCATGGGCCTGCCTGCCGGCGAGCTGGCCGCCGTGCGCGAGCACTATCGGCATCTGTTCGATCCGGCGTGGTGGCAAGGGCTGCAGGAACGCTTCGCGCGGGGCGATTATCCCGACACGCCGCCCTATGCGGCCAGCCACCGCCTGGCGTGATCGCCGTCGGCGCAGACCGCCGTCGTCGTTTCAGTCCGCGTACGGGTACACCACCACCCGGTTGCGGCCCTGCTCCTTGGCCATGTACAGGGCCTTGTCGGCCAGCCGCAGCGCCTGCTCGGCATCGACGTGGAAGCTGGGGAAATGGGCCACGCCCAGCGAGACCGTGATGCTGCCGACCGCTGCGAACGGATGATCGGCAATATGCTGGCGCAGGCGTTCGGCGGCCTGCCGTGCCTGCTCGACCCCGATGCCGGGCAGCAGCAGCAGGAATTCCTCGCCGCCGGCGCGGCACAGGAAATCGCTGTCGCGCGAATAGCGGCGCATCTGGTCGGCGATGTGGACGATGGCCGCATCGCCGACGTCGTGGCCATGGCCATCGTTGATCGCCTTGAAGCGGTCGATGTCCAGCGCCAGGATCGCGAAGGGGATGCCCTGCACCTGCAACGCATCCAGTGCCTGCTGCAGGCCGCGGCGGTTAAGCAGCCCGGTCAGCGGGTCGGTGCGGTTGGCGCGGTTGAGCGTGCCGATGCGGTCCTGCAGCGCATTGAAGCTGTGCAGCACCGCGTGCTTGAGCTGGGCCACCTCGAAGTACCAGGCGCGGATGCCACTGACGTGGTTGATCGCGTTGCCGGTGTCCTCGCCCCCCTGCACATTGCGCGCCAGCTGCCACAGCGGCAGCGAGATGCGGCGGGCAAACCACCAGGTGATCAGCAGCGACAGCAGTCCCAGCGGGATCGCGTTCCAGATCACCGCGGTCATCAGCCGCGACAGCGGCTGCAGCGTCGCCTCGGTCGGGCGCTGGGCAACGATGCCCCAGCCGGTGGCGGTGACCGGCGCGTAGCCGGCCAGCATCGCCACGCCCAGATGATTGCGTACCTGCTGCGCGCCGCGCTCGCCGCGCATCACCGCTTTCACCGCCGGGTTGCCGACCACGTAGTCGCCCACCCGCTTGCCATCGGCGTGGTACAGCAGGCGGCCGTGGCGGTCGACCACGTACAGGTAGGACCCATCGCGGTAGTAGTGCTTGCCCAGCAGCGTGTGCAGTGCACTGCGCTGGCGCAGGTACAGCGTGCCGCTGACGTAGCCGCGGTAGCGACCCTGGCGGTCGAAGATCGGATGTGACAGCGAAACCAGCAGCTTGCCGGTGGCCGACTGGTACGGATCGCTGATCATCGGCTGGCGCGCCGCCAGGGCCGCATTGTTGCCGACGCTGTGCAGGATTTCGCCCTGCAGCTGCAGCGTCTGCGGCGAGGTGGCGATCACCAGGCCATCGTCATCGACCACCAGCGAGGAGTTGAAGCTGTTGGTCTGCAGCTGCAGGCGGCTGGCCTCGTCCTGGGCCTGGGCCGGGTCGAGATCGCTCTGGCCCAGCCGGGTCGCGGCGTAGGCCAGTTCCTGCTGGGCCCCCAGCAGGAAGTTCTGGGTGGTCTCGGCCAGCTTGGTGGCGTAGACGCGGTTGGCTTCCAGGGTATTGCCGACCAGCTGGTCGCGCTGCACGCGGTAGCTGGCCAGCAACGTGTTGGCCAGGGCGATGATGGCGCTGAGCAGGGCCAGGGCAAGGATCAGCTTGCCCAGGTTGAGGCGGGGCGAAATCAGGCGCATGCAGAGCTACATGAAGCGAAGGACGTGCAGCGCCGGCGGGCGCCGCCGGGTGCGGGGCTGCATTATCGCCACAAACGCAACCGCTGCGGGTGAAGCAGGGGCCGCTGCCCGGCTCAGCGCTGCAGGCGTTGGAGCAGGGTCTGCCGGATCTGCGTGGCACTGTCGGCTGTCAGCGGGGCCAGCACGCCCTGTACCTGCGCTGGAATGTGTGCGCTGGTCGACAGATCGGCGTCGAACACGTAGTGATTGAACAGGGCGCGCCACTGCGCGCGCTGGGCCTCGGGCAGGTCGCGCAGCGCCAGGATCGACAGCATCAACGCGTTCATCGGCGAATCCATCCATGCCGGTACCGGCCGCCACCAGCTGTTGACCAGCACGTTGAACGCCTCCAGCCCCTCCATGTGGTGCCACCACAGCGAGGGGATGTAGACGGCATCGCCCGGCGCCAGTTCGGCCACCTGCGCCTGCGCCAACGCCTGGCGGAAGCGTGGAAAGCGCTCGAAGTCCGGTGCGTGGAAGTCAACCAGGCTGATCGGCTGCCCCGCCGGGGTGAAGTCCAGTGGACCGATGTACAGGTTGCGCACCTGTTCGGGAGCGAACAGGGTGACGCGGCGGCGTCCGGCCGCCACGCAGGCCAGGTTGTCCGGCACATCCTGATGGGCGGCAATGCGCGAGCGGTTGCCGATCCAGATGCTGGTGAGCGGGTCGGCCACCCCCAGCTGCAGTCCATTGCTGGCGGAGAAGCCGGGCAGGAAACTGTCCAGCGTGGTCGAGGCCACGTAGATGGACGGCGGCGAGGCCACCGTGGCGTACTTCAGCAGGGTCGCCAGCAGCACTTTCAGCGGGACCTGTTCGCGGCGGAAATTGAAGCCGCTCATGTCTTCGTTGTAGAACAGCCGGCCGCCCGCCTCGGGCGCCGCGGTGGTCGCCGTGACCGGCATCTGGCCGTGGTCGAAGTGGGCCAGGTGGGCCACCACGGCGGCAGGAGACACGCGCGCGGCCGCCACCACCGGCCAGTGCGAGACCAGCCCGCGTATCACCCGGGGCGTGGTCCAGCCGGGCAGCTGCGCGGCCAGATCCGCCGGATCCAGGCCGGTCACTTCTTCGATGGGACGGGGAGCAGGGAGCATGCGTGGACATCCAGCAGGGCAGGGAGCGCCGGGCTCACGCCCGGCCGCCGTCGGTGCCGCCATCATGCACCTGCGCCGGCCGCGCCGCGTGTGCGCGCGGCGCGGCAGGGCCCGCAGCGGGATCAGAACTTGTAGCGCACGCCGAACATGTAGCGCGGCCCGGTCTGGGTGGCATAGCGCAGCATGTTGGTATGCCGCGAGTACGTGCGCATGGTCTCATCGGTCAGGTTGATCGCTTCCAGGCTCAGGGTCAGCTGATCGTTGACCGCGTAGCTGATGTTCAGATCCAGCTGGCCGTAGGCGGCGGTGTAGTTCGGGTTCGGGCCCTGGCCGCCGATGCCGTTGAGGAACTTGTCGCGCCAGTTGTAGGCGGCGCGGATCTGCCAGGCGTTGCGGTCATAGAAGGCCACCACGTTGGCCGAGTCGCTCAGGCCGATCATCGGGTACTGGTCACCCAGGCTGAGGTTGTTGAAGGTCAGCCCCGACTTGACCTTGGTGTAGTTGGCGGCCACGCCGAACCCGGATTGCCCGAACAGGTGCTGCACCGCCACCTCCCAGCCATCGAGGTGATCCGAATGCTGGTTGGCAGGCACGGTGATGTCGAAGCCGGCCACCGGGTCGCCCGGCTGGCCGACGATGGTGCCGGTCTTCTGCCCGGCCGAGTTGGTTCCGGTATAGGTCACACCCGGGGCACCGGCGTGGTTGGTGAAGATGTAATCGCGGATGCAGGGCATGTCGGTGGTGCCGCAGCCGGAAGCCAGCGCTTCGTTCCAGTAGGCACCACCCACCGGCGTATGCAGCGTGCCGGCGTTCTCGCGCACGATGGTATCGCTGATGAAATTCTTGATGTTCTTGCGGAAGAAGCCCACCGAAGCGTAGCTGGCCTCGCCGTAGTACCACTCCAGCGACAGATCGAAGTTGTCCGAGATCAACGGTTCCAGGCCGGGATTGCCGCGCGAGCCGCTGCCGCCCTGGGTGCGTACGATGTCGGCCAGCGACTGCCCGCTCTGGATCTGCGTCCAGCTGGGCCGCCCCAGCGTACGACTGTAGCTGCCGCGCAGCGCCAGCGATTCGCTCAGGTCCAGCTTCAGATCCAGGTTCGGCAGCACGTAGTCGTACTTGCCCTTGCCAGCGACGAAGCCGCGGTCGGCGGCATAGTCGATGTTGAACTCGTTGGCCGAGCTCCAGCTGATGCCGGTGGGAACACGCACCAGTGCGTTGGACTCCACCTCGGTCTGCTCGTAACGCGCGCCCACGGCCACATGCAACGGCATCGACCAGTCGAAGGTAGTGCGGTACTGCAGGTAGGCGCTGCGGGTCTTCTCGGTGGTGCGGATGTCTTCGGAGTACTCGGTGGGTGCGTAATAGCAGCTCGGGCAGGCCGGATCGGACGCGCTGCCCACCTGCGCGGCACGGTCGATGAGGCGGTCGAAGTCGAACACCAGGAACTGGCCGGTCAGGCGTGGATCGTTGTGGCCGCTGAAGGCCTTGAAGTACCGGGCCATGTTGTCGGCGTACCAGATGTCGTCGGCGTAGTCCGAGGGCGTGCCCAGCCCGCCCCAGGTGTTGCGCTGCATGATGGCCGACGCCGAGCGGTTCTCCACCTGGGTGTGGCCGATTCCGAAATCCAGTGCCGAGTAGTCGGCGAAGCGGAAGGTGCCGCGGCCCTGGTACTGCTGCACCTTGGACTTGTTGTAGCTGTTCTGGAACACCGAGCCGGTCACCAGTGCATCGGAGGCCTGCACGCCACCGGGAGGCAGGGCGATGTTGATGATGGGCAGATCGCCGCTGTAGTCGACGGTGGTGGTGCCGCGCACGAAGGCGGCCACGCCCAGCACGCCGGCCGATCCATAGGGGCTGTCCGGCTGCGATTCGGCGGTGGAGTTGTGCGCATCGAAGGACAGGTCCAGCGCGTCGTTCACTTCCCAGTCCACGTTGAAGCCCAGCGAATGCATGCCGGTCTTGGTGGCCAGCTTGGCGCCGCCCATCGACACGTCCGAATTGGTCATGTCTTCGCTGTAGATGATCGGCGCCGCCACCGGGCCGTTGGTCCAGGTGCTGTCACCGGGGCCGTAGTTGAACCACACCGACAATTCGCTGCGTTGCTGCTGCACCTTGTTCTCGACATAGGTGTAGTCCAGCGTCGTGGTGACATTGTCGGCCGGCCTCCACTGGAACGTAGCCTGCGCATTGGTGCGTTGGCGCTGCACGCCATTGACGTTGTAGGCGGTGTTCTGTGGCCGGCCGTAGACATCGTCCGGGCCAGGGCGGTTGGTGATGCGGTTGGCATAACCCTGGCCCGGCTGTGGCAGGGCGCGCCAGTCCTCGCGCTCATTGCCCTTGAACGTGGCCCAGCCCTCGGCCACGGTGGCCTGGTTGAAGCCTGAGTCACGTTCCTGGTGGCTGGCACTGAAGGCCACGCCGAAGCGGTCATCGGCGTAGCGCTGGCTGAAGATGCCCGACAGCTCGCCGGTGATGTTCGAGCCCTGCAGCGTGCGCGGCAGGTTGTCGTTGGAGGAATCGTTGACCGCTTTCAGCCCCAGGCTGATCACCGGTTCCGATTCCAGCGGGCGCAGGGTCTTGATGTTGATGGTGGCGCCGATGCCGCCGGCCGGATTGTCGGCGCGGCTGGTCTTGTAGACCTCCACCGCAGACACCGACTCGGATGCCAGATTGGCGAAATCGAACGAACGCGAGCCGGACAGGCCGCCGCCGCCGTTGCCCAGGTTCGACGCCGGCATCTGGCGGCCATTCAACAGCACCAGGTTGTAGTCGGGACCGATGCCGCGCACCGTCACCTTCGAGCCTTCGCCGCTGGAGGTGCGGTCGATCGACACGCCGCTGATGCGTTGCAGCGACTCGGCCAGGTTGGTATCGGGGAACTTGCCGATGTCCTCGGCGACGATGCCATCGACCACGCCCTGGCTGTCGCGCTTGAGGTTCATCGAAGACTGCAGGCTGCCGCGGATGCCGGTGACCTGCACCGCATCGAGCGTGGTGGGATCGGCCGGCGCGGTGCCGGTGGCCTGCTGTGCCCAGGCCGGCGCCGACAGCACAGCGAGCAGGGCGGACGTGAGCATCGTCTTGCGAGGTACAGCCTTGTACGTCTTCATGGAAGCTCCCTCCCCAGGGAATTCGGTGGTGGCGATCCTGCGTCGTCTCAATCACGGGTCACTGCGTGTGGCCGGATTGGAGCCACGGTTGACAGCGTTGTCAACAAACTGCCATCAAGAGCGCCACGCAGGCGGCCGCGCAGGTCCGCATGTAACCGTTGCCATGAACGTGCCTGCAGCAGTGAATTGCCTTGTTTGACGGCATTCGCAGCTGTTTTTGCGGCATGACAGCGCTGCCAATCCGAATGCGGAAAATCGTTGTGCGGTGCAAAACGAAACTGCGCGGAGCGGGTGCAGGCGGGGACACAGCGAATGATCCGGCAGCCTGACAGCGCTGGACAGTGCCGATGACCCATGCATGTCCTGCGTGACCCTTTGATGGCTTCGAACACTGACCGGGAGGACAGGCATTGGACACAGCAACGACCGTTCGCGGACACCACATCCAGGGCAACACGCGCGCACTGGCGGTGGTCACCGCGATCTTCTTCATGTGGGGATTTCTCACCTGCCTCAACGACATCCTCATTCCGCACCTGAAAGCCGCGTTCGCGCTGACCTGGGTGCAGGCGATGCTGGTCCAGTTCACCTTCTTCGGTGCCTACTTCCTGATGTCCCTGCCGGCAGGGCGGCTGGTCGCGGCAGTGGGCTACAAGCGGGGCATCGTGGCCGGGCTGGCCATCGCCGGTATCGGCGCACTGCTGTTCTGGCCGGCGGCGGCCGCGCATGTCTACGGCCTGTTCCTGACGGCACTGTTCGTGCTGGCCACCGGCATCACCGTGCTGCAGGTGGCGGCCAATCCCTACGTTGCGCTGCTGGGCGACGAGCGCACCAGCTCCAGTCGGCTGACCCTGGCGCAATCGATGAACTCGCTGGGAACCACTCTGGCGCCGCTGTTCGGCGGACTGCTGATCCTGTCGGCGCAGCCGCGCAGCGAGCAACAGCTGGCGCTGCTGCCCGCGGCCGACGCACTGGCCTACCGCGCCGCCGAGGCGCAATCGGTCCAGCTGCCGTACTTCGGACTGGCGGTGGTGCTGTTTCTGCTGGCGGCGGCGATCTGGATGTTCCGCTTGCCCACTATCGCCGGGGTTGAAGACAGCCGCGGCACCCAGGGCCGCGTCTGGGACGCGCTGCGCCACCGTCATCTGCGGCTGGGCGTGCTGGCCATCTTCTTCTACGTGGGGGCTGAAGTTTCCATCGGCAGCGTGCTGGTCAATTTCCTGTCCTCGCCGGGCATCGGCCAGGGCATGAGCGAACAGGACGCCACCGGCTACGTATCGCTGTACTGGGGTGGCGCGCTGGTAGGACGCCTGCTGGGCGCGGCCCTGCTGGCGCGGCTGGACGCACGCCATCTGCTGGGTGGGTTCGCGCTGGTGGTGGTGCTGCTGCTGGGCATCACCGCAACCACGGGTGGCGGGCTGGCGACGTGGGCCGTAGTGAGCATCGGTCTGTTCAACTCGATCATGTTCCCCACTATCTTCGCCCTGGCCATCGCCCGCCTCGGTGCGCTCACCGGCCAGGCCTCGAGCCTGCTGGTGATGGCCATCGTCGGCGGCGCGGTCATTCCGCTGGCGATGGGCTGGCTGGCCGATCATCACGGCCTGCAGCTGTCGTTCCTGCTGCCGGCGCTGTGCTATCTGTACATCGCCTTCTACGCGTGGAATGGCTCACGGCTGCGGGCGCCATGAGCCACTCCCAGACCGCCTCAGCGCCGGCGTGGCGGCGCGGTGGATTCGCGCTCGAGCACGGTGTGCTCGACGGTGATCATGCGCCCGGCCAGGTCGGCACGGATGTGCTCGATCAGTTGTTCGGTGGCCAACCGGCCCATGTGCGAGGTCGGTTGCCGCACGGTGGTCAGTGCCGGGTAGATGTGGCCGGCGATCGGCGTATCGTCGAAGCCGCACACCGACAGGTCGCGCGGGACGCGCAACCCGCGCTCGCCGGCAACCCGGTACACGGCTGCGGCCATGTCATCGTTGGCGGCGAAGATCGCCGTCGGCGGAGGGTCCAGGTCGAGCAGGGCATTGGCGGCATCGACGCCGGACTCGAACGAGAACTGGCCGTTGACCACCAGCTGCGGGTCGTAGGCGATGCCGGCATCACGCAGTGCCTGGCGGTAGCCGGCATGGCGCCACTGGCAGGCGCCGTGCGCACGCGGGCCCTTGATGTGGCCGATGCGGCGGTGGCCCTGCGCGACCAGATGGCCGATCAGTTCAACCACGGCGGTGGTTTCATCCATGCGCACGCCGATGCGGCCTTCAGGGTGCCGCGGTGCAATGCAGGCGAACGGAATCCCGTGCTCTTCCAGGTACGTCAGCACCACCTCGTCATCGGTCAGCGGCGGGATCAGCACCACCCCATCCGGGCGCGAGTTCTCGAACAATGCTGCCAGGTCGGGCTGGGTGCGGCGGCCGGTGCCGACCGGCCCCAGGATCAGGTTGTAGTGCTGCGCATGGCAGGCTTCCAGCATGCCGCTCTGGATCTCCATCAGGTAGTTGCGCGAGGGATTGTTGTAGACCAGCGCCAACGCGTACGAACGCTGGCCGGCCAGGCTGCGCGCCGACGGGTTGGGCTTGTAGCCCAGCCGTGCCACGGCCGCCAGCACCCGCTCGCGCGTCTGTTCGCGCACGTTGGGCTCATGGTTGAGCACGCGGGACACGGTCTTGATCGAAACCCCGGCAACGGCGGCCACATCCTCGATTCGACTGCGCATGGTGCGATGGATCCTCCTGGAAGGCGGCGGGCACGCGGCGATGGTAGTGCGCGGCGGCCCGGTCGGTGTTGCCGAAGCAGGCGGATGTTGCCACGACATGCGGTGCGCTGGCACGTCCCGATTCCTTGTCGCGATGCAGCACCCGGGCACCACTGTAGCGCGCCTGTAACGCGCCAGGGCCCGTGGTTGCGCGACCGCCACCGCCCTGCGCTCGAACAACGATTGACAGTGCGCAGGCAGACTTATATGACAGCGCTGTCAGGAACGTTGCGCGAATGCCCGCGCTCTCGTGCTGCTGCAGGCCCGCACGCCAGGAACATCATCCACGGAGGTAGAGCCCAGTGAATCGCCCCACCCAGACCCTTCTTGCCAGCTGTCTGCTGGCTGCCCTTGCCGTCCCCGCCGGTGCCGCACCGGCCAGCGGCGAACGCCTGCAGGACTGGCCGCGCGTGCACAGCGCGATCGCCACCGACGCGGATATCGAGCGCCGGGTGCGGACCATCCTTGCGCAGATGACGCTGGCGCAGAAGATCGGGCAGATGACCCAGGCCGAGATCAAGACGATCACGCCGGAACAGGTACGCCAGTACTACATCGGCTCGGTGCTCAACGGCGGCGGCTCCTGGCCGGGCATGGACAAGCACGCCGGCGTGCAGGCCTGGCTGACGCTGGCCGATGCCTACCACGCTGCGTCGCTGGCCACCGACGCAAAGACGCCGGTGCCGGTGATCTGGGGTACCGACGCGGTGCACGGCCACAACAACGTGCTTGGCGCCACCCTGTTCCCGCACAACATCGGCCTGGGCGCGGCCGGCGATGCCGAACTGATCGAGCGCATCGGCGAGGCGACTGCGCGCTCGGTGCGCGCCACCGGTATCGGCTGGGTGTTCGCGCCGACCCTGGCAGTCGCCCACGATCCGCGTTGGGGCCGCACCTATGAAAGCTATTCGTCCGACCCCAGCGTGATCCGTCGCTTCGCCCAGGCCTACGTCAAGGGCGCGCAGGGTACGTTCAAGGATGACGGCAACGTGGTCACCACCGCCAAGCACTACCTCGGCGATGGCGCCACCGACAATGGCCGCGACCAGGGTGAGGCGCTGGTCGACAAGGCCACCATGATCAATGTTCACGCGCAGGGCTACTACGGCGCACTGGGCGAAGGCGCACAGACGGTGATGGCCTCGTTCAACAGCTGGAACGACCGCGCGGCAGGGATCGACTACGGCAAGATGCATGGCAGCAAGGCGCTGCTGACCGATGCGCTGAAGGACAAGATGGGCTTCGACGGCTTCGTTGTCTCCGACTGGAACGGCATCGCCCAGGTGCCGGGCTGCCGCAATGACAGCTGCGCGCAGGCTATCAACGCCGGCATCGACATGGTGATGGTGCCCGACGACTGGAAGGCGTTCATCGCCAACACCACCGCGCAGGTGCAGAGCGGCGAGATTCCGATGGCGCGCATCGATGATGCAGTGACGCGCATCCTGCGGGTGAAGCTGCGCGCCGGCCTGTTCGAGCACAAGCCGTCCGACAGCCGTTATGCCGGTGATGCCACCGCCGTGCAGCACCGCGAACTGGCGCGCCGCGCGGTGCGCGAATCGCTGGTGCTGCTGAAGAACGAAGGCAAGGTGCTGCCGCTGCGCCGCGACGCGCGCGTGCTGGTGGTCGGTAAGGGCGCCGACAACATCGGTGACCAGTCCGGTGGCTGGTCGCTGACCTGGCAGGGCACCGAGAACAGGAACGCAGATTTCCCCAACGCCGATTCGGTGCTGGGCGCGCTGCGCGCCGAACTGGGCGCGGACAGGGTCAGCTTCAGCGCCGATGGCCGGGGCATCGACCCGAAGGCCTTCGACGTGGTGCTGGCGGTGATCGGTGAAACGCCCTACGCCGAGACCAACGGCGACATCCTGCCCTCCGACACGGTCAGCCACAGCCGCGCCTACCCGCAGGACCTGGCGGTGCTGAAGGCCGCCGCAGCCACCGGCAAGCCGGTGGTGACGGTCTACCTGTCCGGGCGGCCGATGTACACCAACGACCTGCTCAACCTGTCCAGCGCCTTCGTGGCGGCGTGGCTGCCCGGTACCGAAGGCAAGGGCGTGACCGATGTGCTGGTGGTCGGCAAGGATGGCAAGCCCGCGCACGACTTCCGTGGCCGCCTGAGCTTCCCGTGGCCGGGCGCGCCGTGCCCGGCGCCGATCGACCGACCCGATGCGGGCAAGCCTGCGCTGTTCGCGCTCGGCTATGGCCTGAGTTACGCCAAGGGCGGCAAGGTCGCGCGGCTCGACGAGGCCACCCCGGACAGCTGTGGCGAAGTGACCGTGCTGCCGATCTTCAACCGCGCCGACACGCCGCCGTTCGCGCTGCACGTGGCCGTCGGCGGTGCCACCCAGCCGCTCGGCAATGATCTGAATGCCACCCTGCGCTGGCCTGCCGGCACGCCGGTGGTGCAGGTGCGCACCGTGCAGGTGAACACCCAGCAGGATGCCCGGGAGGTGACCTGGCTGGCGCCCGCGCAGCTGATCGCACGCAGCACCTCGCGTCGCAATCTCGGCGCACTGGCACGCAGCAACGGCGCGCTGCAGTTCGACGTGCAGCTGGTGAAGCGCCCGGCGTCGGCGGTGAGGGTGACCATGCAGTGCGGTACCGGTTGCGAGGGCGGGGTGGATATCGCCCCGCTGCTGGGCAAGCTCTCTCCCGGCCAGAAACAGACGGTGACCGTGCCGCTGGCGTGCTTCGCCAGGCAGGGGGTGGATCTGGGCGCGGTGGAGGCGCCGTTCGTGGTGAGCGCGGACAAGCCGTTCGCGGCGGCCTTCACCCAGGTCAAGCTGACCGCCAACACGGCCAATGCCGAGGGGGCCGTGGCCTGCCCGTAAGCCGAAGGTAGAGCCGGGCATGGCCCGGCGCTTCCGGTAGATCCACGCCATGCGTGGATGCGGCGTTCCCAAGCCCAAAAAAAGCCCCGCAATGCGGGGCTTCTTTCTTATCGCTTCATCGAACCGAAGAACTCGTCGTTGGACTTGGTGTTCTTCATCTTGTCCAGCAGGAATTCCATCGCGGCCATTTCATCCATCGGATGCAGCAGCTTGCGCAGGATCCAGATCTTCTGCAGCAGCTCCGGCTCGATCAGCAGGTCTTCGCGGCGGGTGCCGGAACGGTTGATGTCGATGGCCGGGAACACGCGCTTTTCAGCGATGCGGCGGCTCAGGTGCACCTCACTGTTGCCGGTGCCCTTGAACTCTTCGTAGATCACCTCGTCCATCTTCGAGCCGGTGTCGACCAGCGCGGTGGCGATGATGGTCAGGCTGCCGCCTTCTTCCACGTTGCGCGCGGCACCGAAGAAGCGCTTCGGGCGGTGCAGGGCGTTGGCATCCACACCACCGGTCAGCACCTTGCCCGAGCTCGGCACCACGTTGTTGTAGGCGCGGGCCAGGCGGGTGATCGAGTCCAGCAGGATCACCACGTCCTTCTTGTGCTCGACCAGGCGCTTGGCGCGTTCGATGACCATTTCGGCCACCTGCACGTGGCGTGCGGCCGGCTCGTCGAAGGTCGAGCTGATGACCTCGCCGCGCACGGTGCGCTGCATTTCGGTCACTTCTTCCGGGCGCTCGTCGATCAGCAGCACGATCAGGTGCACGTCCGGATGGTTGGTGGTGATGGCCGTGGCCACCTGCTGCATCATCATGGTCTTGCCGGCCTTCGGCTGCGACACGATGAGCGATCGCTGGCCCTTGCCCTGCGGCGCCATCAGATCGAGGATGCGGCCGGTGATGTCTTCCGACGAACCGTTGCCACGCTCCAGGGTGAAGCGACGGCGCGGGAACAGCGCGGTCAGGTTCTCGAACAGCACCTTGTTCTTCGACGCTTCCAGCGGCTCACCATTGATGGTGTCCACGATCGACAGCGCGAAGTAGCGCTCGCCGTCCTTCGGGAAGCGGATGCGGCCGGACAAGTGGTCGCCGGTGCGCAGGTTGAAGCGGCGGATCTGGCTGGGCGAGATGTAGGTGTCGTCCGGGCCGGCCAGGTAGCTGGCTTCGGCTGCACGCAGGAAACCGAAGCCGTCGGGCAGGATTTCCAGCACGCCATCGGCGGCGACGCCATCGCCGTGGCGGGTCAGCACCTTCAGCAGCGCGAAGATCACGTCCTGCTTGCGGGCGCGGGCGACGCCTTCGGAAATCTGCAGCTGCTCGGCAATCTCCAGCAGCTTCTGCGCCGGCATGCGCTTGAGATCGCTCAGCGAGTAGACCGGGAAACCTTCCGGCACATTGGCGTGCGGGCGCGGCACGAACGGCTGCTGGTCGCCGCCATCGTTGGGCATGCCGTCATCGCGGAAGCGGCCGCCGTTGCCACCGCCATTGCGATCACGGTCGCGGCGGTTGCGGAAGCGGTCACGGCGATTGCCCTGGCCCTGGCCCTGCTGGTTCTGGTTGTACGGATTCTGGTTCTGGTTCTGGTTCTGGTTCTGGTTCTGACCACCACCCTGGTGGTTCTGCTGCCGCGGCTGGCCGGATTCGCGGCCCTCACCGCCTTCGCCGCCGCCACTGCTGGCGGGGGCCTCGGCGGCGGGCGCGCTCGGCGCAGGGGGCGCAGCGGCCGGCGCCGGCGCTGGCGCTTCGGGCGCGGCTGCCAGCGGCAGAGTCGGCTGCGCCGGAGCGGCGCTGGTTTCGGCGGCGGCCGGAGCGGCTGCCTTGCTTACGCGGGCCTTGCGCACGCGCTTTTCGGCGGGCGCTTCAGCGCTGCCGGTTTCGGGAGTGTTATCGGACAAGAGCGTTATTCCTCGCTTGAAGGTGCGAGCGCCCGGCTGGGGCGGCGAACGTTGGGAATGGGTCTGGAAGAAACGGCGTCCAGAGGGTGCGGCACGCGAACGCGGCCGGATATGCCGACACTATCATCGGCCCGCGGCGCCGTGCAAGGGTCGCCGGGAACAGCATTCATCATGGACGCGGTGCGCCCGACGGCAGCCGCACGCGGCGGCTGCCGTGAAACATCAGGATCAGGCCAGCGCCTTGTCCAGCAGGCCGGCCAGCTGGGCCTTGCCCACCGCACCGATCTGCTCGCCGACCTTCTCGCCGTCCTTGAACACGACCAGGTACGGAATCGAACGCACGTGGTACTTGGCGGCCAGCGCACGGTTGTGGTCGACGTTGACCTTGGCGATCTTGGCGCGGCCCTGGTAGGCATCGGCCAGCTCGTCCAGCGCCGGGGCGATCATCTTGCACGGGCCACACCACTCGGCCCAGAAATCGACCAGCACCGGTTCCTTGGAATTCAGCACTGCGCTATCAAAGTCGGCGTCGCCGACATGTACAACCTTGTCGCTCATCTTGGTTTCTCGTCTTGGATTGCACCCGGCCATGCCGGAGGTGGGTGAACTGGGCCATGCCCGGTGGCGCGACCCTCGTCGTTGCCTCGCGGCGCTCTGCCGCGGTGCGTTCGGCGGGATGCCTGGACGCTCACGGCCGGCAGTGTACCCCTATCGCAGGGCAGGGACAGGCGCCGGCTGGAACCCAGCGTATCGTGATCGCTTCGAAGCCCGGTATGTGTCGGATTTCACTGTCTTCCAGGAAATGGGGATGGCAGCGGGCGACACCAGCGCCGGCAGGCAGGGGCGTTCAAGTGCGGTGTGGCTGGGTGAAGATGGGCTTGTCTCGCAATGCGGTGAGACGCGCCATTCCGGTTTGCCGGCCCGAGTGCGTTAAACTGGGGCATTGTGCGGCGTGCGGACCGGGTGGTCCCTGCCTGCCAACCCGCCGCAGGGGCCGCAGTTTGCGACGGTGCCCCTAGACGATGAAGTGCCGCCCGCCCCACGGGCCGACGGCCATACCAAGACGGACCCATGAGCGACAAACCGCTGACCGATTTGACCTTCTCCTCCTTCGAGCTGCATCCGGCCCTGCAGGCCGGCCTTGAAGGAGCCGGATTCACCCGTTGCACCCCGATCCAGGCACTGACCCTGCCGGTCGCGCTGGCTGGCGGTGATGTTGCCGGCCAGGCCCAGACCGGCACCGGCAAGACCTTGGCCTTCCTGGTTGCTGTCGTGAACCGCCTGCTGAGCCGGCCGGCGCTGGCCGACCGCAAGCCGGAAGACCCGCGCGCGCTGATCCTCGCGCCGACCCGCGAACTGGCCATCCAGATCCACAAGGATGCGGTGAAGTTCGGTTCCGACCTGGGCCTGCGCTTCGCGCTGGTCTACGGCGGCGTCGACTACGACAAGCAGCGCGAGATCCTGCAGCAGGGCGTGGACGTGATCATCGCCACCCCGGGCCGCCTGATCGACTACGTCAAGCAGCACAAGGTGGTCTCGCTGCACGCCTGCGAGATCTGCGTGCTGGACGAAGCCGACCGCATGTTCGATCTGGGCTTCATCAAGGACATCCGCTTCCTGCTGCGCCGCATGCCCGAGCGCACCATCCGCCAGACCCTGCTGTTCAGCGCCACGCTCAGCCACCGTGTGCTGGAGCTGGCTTACGAGCACATGAACGAGCCGCAGAAGCTGGTGGTCGAAGCCGAAACCATCACCGCCGCGCGCGTGCGCCAGCGCATCTACTTCCCGGCCGACGACGAGAAGATTCCGCTGCTGTTGGGCCTGCTCTCGCGCAGCGAAGGCGCCCGCACCATGGTGTTCGTCAACACCAAGGTGTTCGTCGAGCGCGTGGCCCGTTCGCTGGAAAAGGCCGGCTACCGCGTCGGCGTGCTGTCCGGTGACGTGCCGCAGAAGAAGCGCGAGAGCCTGCTCAACCGCTTCCAGAAGGGCCAGCTGGAAATCCTGGTGGCCACCGACGTGGCCGCGCGTGGCCTGCACATCGACGGCATCAAGTACGTCTACAACTACGACCTGCCGTTCGATGCCGAAGACTACGTGCACCGCATCGGCCGTACCGCGCGCCTGGGTGAAGAGGGCGATGCGATCAGCTTCGCCTGCGAGCGCTACGCGATGGGCCTGCCGGACATCGAGGCCTACATCGAGCAGAAGATTCCGTCCGAGCCGGTCACCAAGGAATTGCTGACCGCGCTGCCGCGCCCGGAACGCCCGGCCCCGGCCGCTGGCGAGGAAGGCGAGGAGAACGAGAGCGTCGGCCAGATCTTCCGTGAAGCGCGTGAAGCCCGCGCCGCCGAGGAAGAGCGTCGTGGCGGTGGCCGCAGTGGCGGCCGCTCCGGCGGTGGCCGCGGCGAGCGTCGCGACGGTGAGCGCAGCGGCGAACGCCGTTCGCGCGGCCCGCGCAAGCCGCGCGTGGAAGGCGAACAGGCGGCCGCCGCACCGGCCGAAGGTGCCGAAGCCGCTGTGGCCCAGGCGCCGCGCCCGCCGCGTCCGCCGCGTGCCGAAGGTGCACCGGAAGGTGCCGCCGAGGGCGATCGCAAGCCGCGCAAGCGCCGCCGTCGTCGCCACGGGCGCCCGGTCGAGGGTGCCGAGGGCGTGCAGGCCACGGCCGGCAACGGCGCCAGCCCGGTGACCCCGGTGCAGGTGGTGGCCAAGCCGGTGCGCACCGCTGCCGATACCGGCGATTCGTTCCTGACCCGCATCGGCCGCAAGATCCGCCGGATGCTGTCGGGCAACTAAGTGGTAGCGCCCGACCGTTGGTCGGGCGGCCTTGAGAGGTGTGCCGACCAACGGTCGGCACCCACCCAGGCCGGCAACGATCAGCGCGACCGTCTCCACGCCGTCGCGCCGCTCCTGCATAATCGGGGCATGAGTGTCCTGCGCTTCGACAATGTCAGCAAACAGTACGCCGGTGGCCACGAAGCCCTGATCGATGTCAGCTTCGAGGTCGCGCCGGGCGAGATGCTGTTCGTCACCGGCCATTCCGGTGCGGGCAAAAGCACCCTGCTCAAGTTGATCCACCTCGACGAGCGGCCCAGCCGCGGCGCGGTGGTGTTCGACGAGCGCAACCTGCTGAAGGTGCGCGGTGGCGACGTCCCGCGCCATCGGCGCGCGGTCGGTGCGGTCTACCAGGACCACCGCCTGCTGATGGACCGCTCGATTGCCGAGAATGTGGCGCTGCCGCTGATCCTGCGCGGCACCCGTCGCGGCGATATCAGCAAACGCGTGCGCTCGGTGCTCGAGCGCATGGGCCTGGGCCACCGCGAGAAGGCGCTGCCTTCGCAGCTGTCCGCGGGCGAGCAGCAGCGCGTTGGCATCGCCCGCGCCATCGTCGGCGAACCCAAGCTGCTGGTGGCCGATGAGCCGACCGGCAACCTCGATCCGACCCTGGCGGCGGAAATCATGGCGCTGTTCGCCGAGCTGCCGTCGCGCGGCACCAGCGTGCTGGTGGTCAGCCACGATCTGCCGCTGCTGCGCCGCATGCGCAAGCGCGTGCTGATCCTCGACCACGGCCGGCTGGTGGACGACATCTCGCCGCAGGACCTGGCGGAGTAACCCATGGCCAAGAACGAAAACAGCGAAGCCGCCGCCCCCTCGCGCGTGGGCGTCTGGTTCCAGCACCACGCGCACAGCGTGGTGTTCAGCCTCGGCCGCGCCTTCCGCAAGCCGTGGGCGACCCTGCTGACGGTGATGGTCATGGCGCTGGCGCTGGCCCTGCCGCTGGGGCTGTCGATCGCGCTGGACAACCTCAAGCAGTTCGCCGGCAGCGTGCAGCAGTCGCGCGACATCAATGTGTTCCTCAAGGGCAATGTCGATGGCCCCGCTGCGCTGCGCTTGGCCGGCCAGCTGCGTGACCGCGATGACGTGGCCGAAGTGAACGTGCGCACGCCCGAGCAGGGCCTGCAGGAACTGCGCGATGCCGGGCTCGGCGAGGCAATCGACGCGCTCAACGACAATCCGCTGCCGTCGCTGTTGGTGATCACCCCCGGCCAGGGCAAGGACGACGCGCGCCTGGCGCGCGCGCTGGAGAGCCTGCCCGAGGCCGACCTGGTGCAGCACGATGCGCTGTGGCGCCAGCGCCTGGACGCCTGGCTGGCGTTCGGTGCGCGGCTGGTGCAGGTGCTGTCGGTGCTGCTCGGCGCGGGCGCCGCACTGGTGGTCGGCAACACCGTACGCCTGGATATCCAGGCCCGTCGCGAAGAAATCGGCGTGCTGCAGCTGCTCGGTGCCAGTGACGGCTTCATCCGCCGCCCGTTCCTCTATCTGGGCGCCTGGTACGGCCTCGGCGCCGGCGCGGTGGCGCTGGCCCTGATCGGCGCGGCCGGTGCCGCGCTGCGCCTGCCGCTGGCCGAGCTGTCGCGCAGCTACGGCAGCCCGTTCGTGCTGCACGGTCTGGACCTGCTGCATGGCAGCCTGGTGCTGCTGGGCACGCTGCTGCTGGGCTGGCTGGGCGCGTGGCTGGTGACCGGCCACTTCCTCCGCCAGACCCGCCCCACCGACACCTGAGACCGGCATGCAACCGCAAGCGCTGAAGCACCTTGAAGGGCCCGCGACGCGGGTGATGGTGGTCGACGGGTCGAAGCTGGTGCGCAAGCTGATCGCCGACGTCCTGCAGCGTGATCTGCCGGGCGTGGAGGTGATCGGCTGCGACAGCATCGAGGACGCGCAGCAGGCGCTGGCGCAGGGCCCGGTGGACCTGGTGACGACCTCGCTGACCCTGCGCGATGGCGACGGCCTGGCGCTGGCGCGGATGGTCCGCGAAGCTGCCGGCCAGGCCTACGTGCCGGTGATCGTGGTGTCCGGTGATGCCCAGCAGCACCTGGAACAGCGCCGCTTCACCGAGTACGTCACCGACTACTTCGACAAGGCGCTGGGCCACGAGGCGCTGGCGACCTTCATCCGCGGCTATGTGCAGCCGCAGACCATTCCCGGCGCCACCATCCTCTATATCGAGGACAGCCGCGTGGTGGCCGAGGCCACCAAGCGCATGCTCGAACGCCAGCAGCTGAACGTGCTGCACGTGGTCAGTGCCGAGGAGGCATTCACCCTGCTCACCGCCGAGTCGCTGGGCCGCAGCCGCCACCGCATCGACCTGGTGCTGACCGATGTCACCCTGAAGGGCGAGCTGAGCGGCCGCGATGTGGTGCAGCGCGTGCGCGTCGACTTCGGCTACGGCAAGCGCCGCCTGCCGGTGCTGGTGATGACCGGCGACGGCAACCCACACAACCAGACCGGGCTGCTGCAGTCCGGCGCCAACGACCTGGTGCTCAAGCCGATCGAAGAACGGCTGCTGGTCACCAAGGTGCTGTTCCAGCTGCGCCTGGCCCGATTGAACGATGGACCCCTGATTCGATGATGGATGAAGTAGCCGACACCCCGACGATCCAGCTCGAACCGAGCTGGAAGCAGCATGTCGGCGATTACCTGCTGCAGCCGCAGATGCGTGAGTTGTCCGCGTTCCTGCGCCAGCGCAAGGCCGGTGGTGCGGCGGTGTTCCCGCCCGGCCCGCAGATCTTCGCTGCGTTCGACGCCACGCCGTTCGAACAGGTGAAGGTGGTGATCCTTGGCCAGGACCCGTATCACGGCCGTGGCCAGGCCCATGGCCTGAGCTTCTCGGTGCAGCCGGGCGTGCCGGTGCCGCCATCGCTGCTGAACATCTACAAGGAGATCGAGAGCGATCTCGGTCTCCCGCGCCCGGACCACGGCTGCCTGATTCCATGGGCACAACGCGGCGTGCTGCTGCTCAATGCCGTGTTGACGGTGGAAGAGGGCAAGGCCGGTGCGCACCAGGGCCGTGGCTGGGAGGGCTTCACCGATCACGTGGTGGATGTGCTCAACCGCGAACGCGAAGGCCTGGTGTTCATGCTCTGGGGCGCCTATGCACAGCAGAAGGGCAAGGTGATCGACACCCGCCGCCATCGCGTGCTGAAGGCGCCGCACCCGTCGCCGTTGTCGGCGCACCGGGGGTTCCTCGGCTGCCGCCATTTCTCGATGGCCAACGAGTACCTGCAGCGCCGCGGGCAGACGCCGATCGACTGGTCGCTGCCGCCGCGTTCGGCGCTCTGAGCGCCGGCGGGCGGCCGGGCCTGAACACCGGGCAACGTTTCCGGCCCTGAATGGGCCTCCGGAACGGCCCGTTCAGCTCCGCTTGACCGGATTCGGCCGGTTTCCGGCGGGTAATTGTTTGAATTCCAAGGGATTGTGAATCCCGAAAAGCGTGCTCGCCACTGTCATCAAATCGCGCTACGGTAGGGCTCTGTTTGGGACCAGTGTTGCATCAATAGGATGCTGGAACTTTTTCCTCCTTTAGCAGTCCAAATCCCGGACTGCTAAGATGGGTGCCTATGAGCCAGAACACCTCTACTGCCCTTGTGGCAAACAATCTCCCGATTCCCAGTGCGCTCGGTTCGCTGGACGCCTACATCGGTGCCGTGCACCAGATCCCGGTGCTGTCGGTCGATGACGAACAGGACCTGGCCCGTCGCTTCCGCGACGGCAACGATCTGGACGCCGCCCGCGAGCTGGTGCATTCGCACCTGCGCTTCGTGGTGCACGTGGCCCGCGGCTACAACGGCTACGGCCTTGCCTTGGGCGACCTGATCCAGGAAGGCAACATCGGCCTGATGAAGGCGGTCAAGCGCTTCGACCCCGAAATGGGCGTGCGCCTGGTGTCCTTCGCCGTGCACTGGATCCGTGCCGAGATGCACGAGTTCATCCTGAAGAACTGGCGCATCGTGAAGGTCGCCACCACCAAGGCGCAGCGCAAGCTGTTCTTCAACCTGCGCAAGTCGAAGACGCGCCTGGGCTGGATGAACGCGGCGGAAGTCAGCGCGGTGGCCAAGGACCTGAACGTGTCCGAGCGCGAGGTCATGGAAATGGAGTCGCGCCTGTCCGGTCGCGATATCGGTTTCGATGCGCCGACCGACGAGGACAACGACCACGCGCCGCCGTCGCCAGCTGCGTTCCTGGTTGCCAACGACGAAGATCCGTCGATGGCCTACGAGCGTGCCGACAGCGAAGACAACCAGATGCAGCTGCTGCGCGAAGGCCTGGCCGAGCTGGATGCCCGTTCGCGCGACATCATCCGCCGCCGCTGGCTGGATGCCGACAGCAAGGTGACGCTGCAGGAGCTGGCTGACGAGTACGGCGTGTCGGCCGAGCGCATCCGCCAGGTGGAAGCGAACGCGCTGAAGAAGATGAAGGCGCTGTTCACCGCGTAAGGCGGGGTGGCGTTGGAATGAAGAATGGCCCGGCATTGCCGGGCCTTTTCTTTTTCCGCCTGCGACGATTCACGCAAGGCGCGGATTCTGGCTACGTCTCGACACTGAAGATTCCTACGCCGGCACACGCCAGATGCTGATTTTCACGCCGTACCACTCAGTGGCACGGTATGATCATGCCACGTGTATTCTGCACCCGCAGTTTCAACCGCAGCATGCGCCGGTCTGCGCTGACCGAAGGCGCACTGTGTCGGGCGGTGGATGAAATGCGCCGTGGACTGGTCGACGCCAACCTCGGCGGTGGCGTCTTCAAGAAGCGGGTTGCGTTGCCGGGACGTGGCAAGCGCGGCAGTGTTCGTACCCTGATTGCAACGCAGCGAGGGAGTCACTGGTTCTTTCTGTTTGGCTATGAGAAGAACCAGCGTGCAACGATCAGCAATGCAGAACGTGACCTGCTCCTGGGACTTGTAACTGACCTGTTCGGTATGAGCGGTACACAGATCGCGTCTGCCTTGATGTCCGGAGAACTCTATGAAATCTGTCATGGCCAAGACCCCTGAACGCAAGCGCGCCAAGAGCGCGCTTCTGGAAGCGATCTACGACACGGCGACCGGACTCCATGCGCATGGCGTCATCGACAAGCGCCGGATGAGCACCTACGCGGCGCTTTGCCTTGAAACGGTGCCCGAGTACAGCAGTGCCCAGATTCGGGCGCTCCGCACCTCGCTTCACCTCAGTCAGCCGGTTTTCGCGGCGGTGCTCAATACCAGTGTGTCCACGGTCCGTAGCTGGGAGCAGGGTGACAAGAAGCCGAGTGGACCATCGCTGAAGCTGCTCAATCTTATTGACCGCAAAGGCTTGGAAGCGGTGCTCTAACGCGAAGGCCCGGCAATGCCGGGCCTTTCATCTTCTCATCCACGCGTCGCGGGGATGCTTTGTCGCTCAGCCCTCGCGTGCGATCGCGCGCCAGCCGATGTCGTTGCGGTGGAACTCGTTGGCCCACGTCACCTTGGCTACGCCGGCGTAGGCATTGGCCTGCGCGTCGCGCACGCTGTCGCCCAGCGCGGCCACGCACAGCACGCGGCCGCCCGCGCTGAGCACCTGGCCCTGCGCGTCCAGCGTTGTGCCGGCATGGAACACCTTGGCACTGGCCGGCACCTCGTCCAGGCCGGAAATCACATCACCGGTGATCGGCGCTTCCGGATAAGGCTTGGCCGCCAGTACCACGCCCAGCGACGGGCGCGCATCCCACTGCGCCTGCACCTGGTCCAGGCGGCCGTCGATGGCCGCTTCCACCAGCTCGACCAGATCCGACTGCAGGCGCAGCATCACCGGCTGGGTTTCCGGGTCGCCGAAGCGCACGTTGAATTCGATCACCTTCGGCGCGCCGCTGGCATCGATCATCAGGCCGGCGTAGAGGAAGCCGGTGAACGGGATGCCGTCGGCGATCATGCCCTGCACGGTCGGGTTCACCACCTCGCGCATCACTCGCGCGTGCACTTCCGCGGTGACCACCGGGGCCGGCGAGTACGCGCCCATGCCGCCGGTGTTCGGGCCGGTATCGCCGTCGCCGACGCGCTTGTGGTCCTGCGAGGTGGCCATCGGCAGCGCGTGCACGCCGTCCACCATCGAAATGAAGCTGGCTTCCTCGCCGTCGAGGAACTCCTCGATCACCACGCGCGCACCGGCATCGCCGAAGGCGTTGCCCGACAGCATGTCACGCACCGCGTCCTCGGCTTCGGCCAGGGTCATCGCTACGATCACGCCCTTGCCGGCGGCCAGGCCATCGGCCTTGACCACGATCGGGGCGCCCTTGTCGCGGATGTAGGCCAGCGCCGCGTCCACCTCGGTGTGCACGGCGTAGAACGCGGTGGGGATGTTGTGGCGGGCCAGGAAATCCTTGGCGTAGGCCTTGCTGCCTTCCAGCTGGGCGGCGGCGGCAGTCGGCCCGAAAATGCGCAGGCCGGCGGCGCGGAAGCGGTCGACCACGCCGGCCACCAGCGGTACTTCCGGACCGACCACGGTCAGCGCCACGCCTTCGGCCTGGGCCAGCGCCAGCAGGCCGTCGATGTCGGTGACCTTCACCGCCACGTTGCGGCACTTGTCTTCGCTGGCGGTGCCGGCGTTGCCGGGCGCCACGATCACTTCGGTGACACGGGAGGACTGGGCCAGCTTCCATGCCAGGGCGTGTTCGCGGCCGCCTGAGCCGATGACAAGTACGTTCATCACGAGATTCCAGATTGCGTGGGAAGGGAAGGTCGATGTCCCCGTCGGCGCAGGTGCTTCATTCGCAGCCTTCGCGTCGCAGCGATTCGGGGAAGGAATAGGCCCAGGTCTTCGGGTCCAGGGTAAAGCGGTGTTCCTGCCGGACCTGCTTGCCGCCACAGATGGTGCCGGTCTCCTCGATCAGCAGCGGCCAGACGCGCGCGCTGCGGTCGCTGTCGTCGAAACGCAGTGCGAAATCGATGCTGAAGCGGCGGGTGCGGCAGTCTTCGGCGGTGTCCGGGTCGGTGCCGGGACCCAGGTTGTCGCATTCGTACTGGGCGTCATTGTCGATATGGCTGCGCACGCTGCCACTGGCCACCAGGCCGTTCGGGCCCGGCAGGATCAGCGACTGCGAGAGCAGCGAGAAGCCCTGCCCGAACCAGCCGTCCTCGACCCGGAAGCCATAGAAGTCGCTGCCGGCGCGGATGATGCTGGCGGTGCCGGGCTGGCCGCCGCTGCCGAAGCGCTCGCCGGTCAGTTCACGGGTCACCTCGAAGCCATCGCCCTTGGGGCGCAACACATAGAAGTCGATCGTTCCCGGGTCGATGTGTGCGCCTTCGGACAGTGCGCCGCAGACCGCCAGCAGCTGCTGCCAGCTGTCGCCGCTCACCACCGGCTGTTCGGCGCAGACCTGCCAGTCCATCGGACGGTTTTCGCCGTCGTCGACCCAGCTGCCGTGCCATTGCCCGGAGAGCCTGGCGTTCTTGCCGTAGCGCTGGACCAGGAAGGCCTGCAGCCGCGCGGTGCGGCTGATCTGCACCGTCGGCTCGGCAGGGGCCGCAGGGGCGGCCTGCGGCGCAGGCGCGGGGGCCGCTGCCGGCTTGCACCCGGCCAGCACGACCGCGCCCGCGAGGGCGAGCACGGCCAGCGGTTTCAGTGAGACTGCGGACATCCGTGTCGCTCCAGTATCAGTGGCGGAAGTGGCGCACGCCGGTGAACACCATGGCCAGGCCATGTTCGTCGGCGGCGGCGATCACTTCGGCATCGCGCATCGAACCGCCCGGCTGGATCACCGCCTTGATGCCGGCGGCGGCAGCGGCATCGATGCCATCGCGGAACGGGAAGAACGCGTCGGAGGCCATCACCGAACCTTCGACCACCAGGTTCGCGTCGGCGGCCTTGATGCCGGCGATGCGTGCGGAATAGACGCGGCTCATCTGCCCGGCACCGACACCGATGGTGCGGTTGTCCTTGGCGTAGACGATCGCGTTGGACTTCACGAACTTGGCGACCTTCCAGGCGAACAGCAGGTCGGTGAACTGCTTGTCGGTCGGGGCCAGCTTGCTGACCACCTTCAGCTCATCGCGCGTCATGCCGCGGTTGTCCGAGGACTGCAGCAGCAGGCCCGAGCCGACGCGCTTGCTGTCGAAGTTGTTCAGGCCGTCGCCGTGCGGGATGCGCAGCACGCGCACGTTGGCCTTCTTCTGCGCGTATTCCAGCGCGGCCGGCTCGTAGTCCGGGGCGATCAGCACTTCCACGAACTGGCGGTCCAGGATCACCTTGGCAGTGGCGGCGTCCAGCGGTTTGTTGAAGGCGATGATGCCGCCGAAGGCGCTGGTCGGGTCGGTGGCGTAGGCCAGCTCGTAGGCATCGCCGTTGCCGGCACCGACGGCCACGCCGCACGGGTTGGCATGCTTGACGATGACGCAGGCCGGCGCATCGAACTGGCGCACGCATTCCCACGCCGCATCGGCATCGGCCAGGTTGTTGTAGCTCAGCTCCTTGCCCTGCAGCTGCTGGAAGGTGGCCAGCGTGCCCGGCACCGGGTACAGGTCGCGGTAGAACGCGCCGCTCTGGTGCGGGTTCTCGCCGTAGCGCAGGTCCATCACCTTCACGAAGGTGGAGTTCATCTGCGCCGGGTACTCGGCACGCGCCGGTACGTCGGCGTCGGTGGCGGTGACCGCCGACAGGTAGTTGCTGATGGCCGCGTCGTACTGGGCCACGCGGTTGAACGCGGCCACCGAGAACGCGAAGCGGGTGGCGGCGCTCAGCTGGCCGTCGTTGGCATCCAGTGAGGCCAGCAGTCCGGCGTACTGCGACGGGTCGGTGGCCACCGCCACGCGGGCGAAGTTCTTGGCCGCCGAGCGCAGCATGGCCGGGCCGCCGATGTCGATGTTCTCCACCGCGTCGGCGAGGGTGCAGTCGGCCTTGGCGGTGACCGCTTCGAACGGGTACAGGTTCAGCACCAGCAGGTCGATGGCGCCGATGCCATGCTCGGCCATCACTGCGTCATCCAGGCCGGAGCGGCCCAGCAGGCCGCCGTGCACCATCGGGTGCAGGGTCTTGACCCGGCCGTCCATCATTTCCGGGAAGCCGGTGACCTCGGCCACGTCCTTCACGGCCAGGCCGGCATCGCGGATCGCCTTGGCGGTGCCGCCGGTGGACAGCAGCTCCACGCCGCGTGCCGCCAGCGCAGTGGCCAGCTCGACCAGGCCGGTCTTGTCGGAAACGGAGAGGAGGGCCCGACGGACGGGCAACAGATCAGCAGTCATGGGGACAGGGCAATCGGCAGCGGAGCGGGGCCGATATTGTAGGCGGTGGGGGCCGGTGGCGGGCGCTGGCGAGGAAAATCGACCCGCACCGTCGGCCTGTGGCAGCCTTCAGCACAGCCTGGCCGGGAGCCATCCGCAAGCAATTCGATGCGGCGGCACCGCCCCGATCGGGTAGGCTGTGCCCGGACTGCCAAGGATCCGCAGGGACAGATCGTGTCGATCTATGCATTGAAAGGACGTTTCCAGGACCTGTTGCGTCCGGCCGTGCGCGGCCTGTACCGCACAGGTATCACCGCCAATGCGGTGACCGTGGTCGCCGCCGTGGTCTCGCTGCTGGTGGCTGGCGCCGTCTGGTGCTGCGCGCCGGCCCAGCCCCTGCTGTACCTGCTGCTGCCGCTGTGGATGCTGCTGCGCATGGCGCTCAACGCCGTGGACGGCATGCTGGCCCGCGAGTTCGGCCAGCAGTCGCGGTTGGGCGCCTATCTGAACGAATTGTGCGATGTGATCGCCGACGCGGCGCTGTACCTGAGCCTGTTGAGCGTGCCGGGCGTGCGGCCGGAGGCCCTGTGGCTGCTGGCCTGGACGGCGGCGCTGAGCGAATACGCCGGCGTACTGGGGCTGATGGTCGGTGCCAGCCGCCGCTATGACGGCCCGATGGGCAAGAGCGACCGCGCGTTCGTGATCGGTGCGCTGGGCCTGCTGCTGGCGTTTGGCTGGGGCGGTGCACTGACGGTCAGCGCCGTGGCCGCAGCCATGGCGGTGCTGTGCGTGCTGACGATGATCAACCGCGTCCGTCGCGGACTGCGGGAAGCGGCGGCGTCGCCGCAGTAATCAAGTACACACAACAAGACAATCAGGAGATTGCATGCGTCAGGCGCAGGAACGGGAATTCCACAGCTTCGACCAGGTACCGCTGTTCTACCGGTACTGGCCGGGCACCACTACAACCCCGGCCACCAAGGCCATCGTGCTGCTGCACCGCGGCCACGAGCATTCCGGCCGGGTCACCCATCTGGTCGATGAACTGGACCTGCCCGATACGGCTTTCTTCGCCTGGGACGCGCGCGGCAATGGCCGTTCGCCGGGCGTGCGTGGCGATGCCCCTGGATTCCCTGCGCTGGTGCGTGACCTGGACAGTTTCATCGCGCACATCGGTGCCGAGCACGGCATCGCGGTGGACGACATCGTGGTGATCGCGCAGAGCGTGGGCGCGGTCGTTGCCGCCACCTGGGTGCATGACTACGCGCCGCGCCTGCGCGCGCTGGTGATGGCCTCGCCGGCGTTCAAGGTGAAGCTGTACGTGCCGTTCGCACGGCCGGGCCTGGCGTTGATGCAGAAACTACGCGGCAATTTCTTCGTCAACAGCTACGTCAAGCCGCAGTGGCTGACCCATGACCCGGCACGGGTGGGGAGCTACCGCACCGATCCGTTGATCACCCGGCCGATCTCGGTGCGCGTGCTGCTGGGCCTGTACGAGGCCGCCGACCGCATCGTGGCCGATGCACAGGCGATCAGCGTGCCGGTGCAGCTGCTGGTGTCCGGTTCGGACTTCGTGGTGCACCGTGGCCCGCAGGATCGCTTCTACGAACGCCTGTCGAGTCCGATCAAGGAGCGCGTGCACCTGCCGGGCTTCTTCCACGACACCCTGGGCGAACGTGATCGCGCGCCCGCACTGGCGCGCATCCGCAGCTTCATCCAGGCACGTTTTGCCGAACCGCTGCGCGAGGTGTCGCGGCGCGATGCGCACCGTCATGGCCCGACCTTCGAAGAATCCGAGATTCTGTCGTGGCCGCCCGAACGCAACAGCCTGGCGGATCTGCGTTGGCGCGTGGTGCGCGGTGGCCTGCGCTTCGGTGGCACGTTGTCTGAAGGCATCGCGCTGGGCCTGCAGACCGGTTTCGATTCGGGCAGCACGCTGGATTACATCTACCGCGACCAGGCACGCGGCAAGGGCCCGTTGGGGCGCATGGTCGACCGCAACTACCTCGATGCGATCGGCTGGCGCGGCATCCGCGTGCGTGGCCAGCACCTGCAGGAACTGCTGCGCGATGCTGCCCAGCGCCTGCGCGGGCAGGGCACGCCGGTGCGTGTGCTGGACGTCGCCGCCGGTCATGGCCGCTACGTGCTGGAAGCGCTGGGGCAGGGCGAACAGCGCGCCGAGCGCATCGTGCTGCGCGATTTCAGCGAATTGAACGTGACCCAGGGCCAGGCCTTGATTGAACGCCTAGGGGCGGCCGATATCGCCCGCTTCGAGCAGGGCGATGCGTTCGATCCGGCGCAGCTGGCACAGCTGGACCCGGCGCCGACGCTGGCGGTGGTGTCGGGCCTGTACGAACTGTTCCCGGACAACGACGCGGTGCTGCGCTCGCTGCGGGGCATTGCCGCAACCGTGCCGGTGGGCGGTTACCTGGCCTACACCGGCCAGCCCTGGCACCCGCAGCTGGAATTCATCGCCCGCGCGCTGACCAGCCATCGCGGTGGCGCCGCGTGGGTGATGCGCCGCCGTACCCAGCAGGAGATGGATGAGCTGGTGCGCCTGGCTGGTTTCGAGAAGGTGGCCCAGCGCATCGACGACTTCGGCATCTTCACCGTGTCGCTGGCACGTCGGGCTGCGTGATGGTGACGCTGGCGGCAACCCCGATGGCCGTGGAGGGGCGCCCCTGGCGGCGCGCCCTGCTGTGGCTGGCCCTGCTGGGGCCGTTCTTCTTTGCCAGCTACGGCTTCGCCAACTGGATGGCCGGTCGCCATCCCGAACTGCCGGTGATGGCGTTCGCTTGGGAGACGCGCATTCCCTTCGTGCCCTGGACGATCGTGCCGTACTGGTCGATCGACCTGTTCTACGCGGTCTCCTTCTTCCTGTGCCGGCAACGTCTGGAACTGGACCGGCATGCGCTGCGCCTGCTCAGTGCACAACTGATCGCGGTGACCTGCTTCCTGCTGTGGCCGTTGCGTTTCAGTTTCCAGCGGCCGGAGATCGGTGGTGTGTTCGGCTGGCTGTTCGACGTGTTGCTGGGCTTCGACAAGCCGTTCAACCAGGCACCGTCGCTGCACATCGTGCTGCTGATCGTGCTGTGGGTGAAGTTCGCGCAGTACCTGCACGGCGTGTGGCGCTGGGTGCTGCACGTGTGGGCACTGTTGATCGGCGTTTCGGTGCTGACCACGTTCCAGCACCATTTCATCGACATCCCGACCGGTATGCTGGCCGGTTGGTTGTGCGTCTGGCTGTGGCCGGAGCAGGGCACGCCACCGTTGCGGGCCTGGCACACCGTGCGTGATGCCAAACGGTGGCGATTGGCCGCGCTGTACCTGCTGGGGGCCGCAGCGTTGCTGGTGCCGGTGGTGCTGCTGCACGGTGCCGCGCTGTGGCTGCTGTGGCCGGTAGTGTCGCTGCTGCTGGTGGCGCTGGCCTATGCCGGGCTGGGCACGGCGGTGTTCCAGAAACGCGCCGATGGACGCCTGAGCATGGCCGCGCGCTGGCTGCTGGCACCTTATCTGGCGGCTGCATGGATCAATTCGCGGTTGTGGACGCGCCGCGCGCCGCAGCCGGTGCCGGTGCTGGACGGCGCGTGGCTGGGCCGCATTCCCCACGGCGCATTGCCGCCGCCGCTGGTAGGCGTGATGGACGCCTGCGCCGAGCTGTCCTGCCACGCACCGGGCGCCACCTGTTTCCGCGTGCCGATGCTGGATCTGGTGGTGCCAGAGCCGGAGCAGCTGCGCGAAGCGGCCGAGGCCATCGAGCGCCTGCGCACGCACGGGCCGGTGCTGGTGTGCTGCGCGCTGGGTTACTCGCGCAGTGCGGCCTCGGTGGCGACCTGGTTGCTGCTTACTGGCCGCGCCGTCGACGCCGATGCGGCCGTCGCGATCGTGCGTGCAGCACGTCCGGGCATCGTGCTGGGCCAGGCGCACCTGCGCGCGATCACCGTTGCCGCCGGAGACCCTGCATGAGCGCGACGCCTGACATTGCGGCCATGCAGCTGCTGCTGCGGCTGGGGCGTTGGCCGGCAAGCCTGTCGCTGGGGCTGCTGCTGGCGGCATTGCTGCTGCTCGGCATCGAGCCGGGGCTGGCGATGCTTGCCGCCGGCCTGTTGCTGCTCAGCGTGGTGGCAGGAATCGCCCAGGCCTATCACGCGTGGCGGGTGGCGCTGGATGCCAGCCTGCTGCGGTTGCTGCGCGATGAAGGCTTGAAGGATGAGGCCGCGGCGCAACGCATCGACCGGCTGCTGCATGACAGTGGACTGCGCCGCACACCGGACGCGGAACCGCCGCGGGGCTGGGATCTGCGCTGGGCCGGCATGCGCCGCCTGCTGCTGCGCCAGTACCTGCTGACGGCGGTGCAGCTGGTGCTGGTACTGCTGGCTGTGCTGTGGCCGCAGACGTGAACGGGAGGGATGGATGTTCGCCGAACTGATTGCGCGCGCCTGCAGTGGCGCGATCCACGTGGTGACCGGCGCGCGTGCGCTGTGGATCGGCTGCGCGCCGTCCAGCGAGCACCGCGTCTACTACGGCAACCACGCCAGCCACGGTGACTTTGTGCTGATCTGGTCGTCGATGCCACCGGCCCTGCGCCGCCAGGTGCGTCCGGTGGCGGCGGCCGAGTACTGGCAGCGCGATGGCCTGCGCCGCTACCTGATCGATGCGGTGTTCAACGGCGTGCTGGTCGAGCGCGAGGCCGGGCATCGCCAGCAGGACCCGTTGCAGGCGCTGCGCGAAGCGGTCGATGAAGGCTGTTCGCTGATCCTGTTCCCGGAAGGCACGCGCAACGTGGGCGATGAACCCCTGCTGCCGTTCAAGAGCGGCATCTACCACCTGGCCCGGCAACGGCCGGAACTGGAGTTCGTGCCGGTGTGGATCGACAACCTGAAGCGGGTGATGCCCAAGGGCCGCTTCCTGCCACTGCCGCTGCTGTGCACGGCCACCTTCGGTACGCCGTTGCGCCTGCAGGCCGATGAGGACAAGGCCGCGTTCCTGGCGCGCAGCCGCCAGGCGCTGCTGGATCTGGCGCCGAATGGGGGGCGTGCATGAGTTTCCTGATCGATGTTTCCAGCGACCTGGCAACCCAGAGCGTGGGCCAGCAGACCGGCCTGCTGTTCGCCGGTGTCGGCGCGGTGCTGGTGCTGGCCACGCTGGTGGCCGAGACCCTGCGCTGGCGCCAGCGCGGGCAGCCCAGCGCGGTCATCGCCAACCTGGTGTCACGCATCCGCGCGTGGTGGGTGATGGCGATCGTGGTCGGGCTGGCGCTGTTCTTCGGCCGTGCCGGCGTGATCGTGCTGTTCGCGATCATCTCGCTGTTCGCGCTGCGCGAGTTCATCACCCTGGCGCCGACCCGCTCGGGCGACTACTACGCGCTGCTGGCCGCGTTCTACATCGTGCTGCCGTGGCAGTACTACCTGGTCTGGATCGACTGGTACGGCATGTACACGCTGCTGATTCCGGTCTATGCGTTCCTGTTCCTGCCGATCCTGTCCACCATTGGTGGCGATACCACGCACTACCTGGAGCGTACGGCCAAGGTGCAATGGGGGCTGATGATCTGCGTGTTCTGCATTTCGCATGTGCCGCTGCTGCTGAACCTGCATGTGCCCGGCCACGACCCGGCGCGCAACGTGCTGCTGTTCGCCTTCCTGGTGATCGTGGTGCAGTCCTCGGACGTGCTGCAGTACATCTGGGGCAAGCTGCTGGGCCGGCACCTGATCGCACCGAAGCTGTCGCCGTCGAAGACGGTGGAGGGGTTCGTGGGCGGGGTGCTGAGTGCCAGTGCGCTGGGCGCGGCGTTGTGGTGGATCACCCCGTTCACGCCGCTGCAGGCGTTCGGCCTGTCGCTGCTGATCAACCTGATGGGATTCTGGGGCGGCCTGGTGATGTCGGCCATCAAGCGCGACCGTGGCATCAAGGACTGGGGCCACATGATCGAGGGCCACGGCGGCATGCTCGACCGGCTGGATTCGGTGTGCTTCGCCGCGCCGGTGTTCTTCCATGTGGTGCGGTATTACTGGAAGGCGGGCGGCGGCGGGTGATTCGGCCGGGCTTCCATCCACGCATGGCGTGGATCTACCGGAACCCGGTGGACCCGGCATCGCTGGCGCCGGGCCATGCCCGGCGGGCGGCGCTCAGGCGCTGATGCCGTATTCCTTCAGCTTCTTGCGCAGGGTGGCACGGTGGATGCCCAGCATCGCCGCGGCGCGGCTCTGGTTGCCTTCGCAGTGGTTGAGTACTTCCACGAACAACGGGATTTCCATCTCGCGCAGCACGATCTCGTAGACATCGTCCGCGTCGCAGCCATCAAGGTCACGCAGGTAACGGCGCACGGACTGGGCGACGTGTTCACGCAGCGGTGGCCGGGGAGCGCCACGACTGTTGTCAGGACGAGAGAGGACAGCGTTCAAGGGGGTTCCCGATCTGTGTTGCCCGTGCGCGCGGGGCGCGCGGCCGGACGAGGTGGTGACGGCCAGTCTAGCGCGAGCGTGCCCGACCTGCCACGGCTGGTCGTCTCTGACCTGTCACAGGAAGTCGAAGGTGAATGCGACGGTGGATGCAGCCGGTTCCTGCACGCGGAAGGCGATGCGTGCGCTCTGGCCGGGTTCCAACAGGGCCGCGCCTGGGCTCTCGCCCAGATACTGCGCCGGTGCGAATACGCCACTGCCGATCACCCGACCATCGGCGTCGGACAGCGACAGGCGCAGGTCCGGCCACGCCTGTGCCCAGCGTGCATCGTTGCGGATGCTGGCCTGCACCTGCAGCACGCCGGGCTGCCCGGGCAGCGGGCGGATCTCGCGACTGGTCATGGTGAACGCGGCAGGCTCGTGCCAGGCCGGCAGGTCACAACGCAGCACACCACACAACGCGCTCAACCAGCCGCGGTTGCCGGCGTCGGCGGCCAGCCGCGCGCGATCGGCCAGTACGCTCTGCAGCAACAGCAGCAGCGCCAGACCGGCCACCAGTGCCCAGTGCCAGCGCGGCGTCGGCAGAGTACGGGGGCGCGCGGTGCCGAGGAAGCTCGGGGTGTCGCGCACGACTGCCGGTACCGGTGTCGGCGCGACATCGGGCGGGCCCAGCGCCGTATCGTCTTCGATGACCGCCGCATCGGCGTGCAGCGCGTCGGCCACCTGCAGCGACGCCTCAGGCGACGCCTCAGGGGTGCTGGCCGGCGTGTCATTCGCCACCGGGTCCGGTGCGTGTGAATCACCTGCAGGTGCGGCGGTACGCTCCGGCGTGGCGTGCAGGAACGTGGCCAGGGGGCGGCGCGGCGGGTTCGGCTCGGACATGCTCAGGGCGCGGGCTCGGATCCAGCGGTCATTCAACCACGATCAGGCGCGGCGCACGCCGGTGATACGCATCCAGTCGCCATCCTGGGTGGCCTGCAGGTCGTCGAACCAGGCGGCATACCGCTGCAGCAGTTCGCCTTCCTGGCCGTGCAGGATGCCGGACAGCGCGATGCGGCCTGCCGGGGCCACGCGCGCGGCCAGCAGTTCGGCCAGTGCGTCCAGGGCCGAGGCGAGGATGTTGGCAACCACGATCGGATAGGTGGTGACCGGTTCGTCCTGCGGCAGGTAGACGTGCATGCGTGCCTGCTCGCCGTTGCGTTCGGCATTGTCGGCGGTGGCGACCAGGGCCTGCGGATCGTTGTCCACGCCGATCGCTTCGGCCGCGCCCAGCTTCAGCGCGGCCAGCGCCAGGATGCCCGAGCCACAGCCGAAGTCGAGCACGCGCTGGCCCTGCAGCAGGCCGTCCACGGCCAGCTGGTCCAGCCAGCGCAGGCACAGCGCGGTGGTGGGGTGGGTGCCCGAGCCGAAGGCCAGGCCCGGATCCAGCCGTACCACGGCGGCGTCGGCGGTCTGCGCGGCGTCCGGCAGGTCATGGTTCCACGGCACGATCCAGGTACGGCTGCCGAAATCCATCGGCTGGAACTGGTCCAGCCAGGCGCGTTCCCAGTCTTCGTCCTCGACGGCACGGAAGCTGCCGCCGCTCCAGTCCAGCTCCGGGTCGAACGCTTCCAGCGCGGCCAGCAGCAGCAGCGCGTTGCTGTCGGCGGGGAACAGTGCGCTCAGCACCAGAGTGTCCCACAGCGGCGTCTCACCCACGCCCGGCTCGAGGATGGCCTGTTCGTTGCTGGTGTCGGCCTCCGCATCGAGCAGCGTGACCGCCAGTGCGCCCACGTCCTCCAGCGCGTTCTCATAGCGGGGCTGGGTGGCTTCGGTGCAACGCAGGGTCAGTTCCAGGAACGGCATGGCGGTGGGGGGCAATGGCGGAAAGGGGGCCATGCTAGACCATCGGGGCGTCTCCGTATTGCCTGAGATGCTGCTGCCCGATGAACGGGGCCGGTTCAGACAGGCCTGCCGGGCCTTGCTAAACTCGGCGCTTTCCTGTGCGCCATGAACGATCACCGCTGCTGATGGCCTTGGCTCCGACCCTCAAAACCTGGTTGCTCGTGCTGCCGGCGGTGGCCGTGCTGGGCGTGGCCGGGTATCGGGCCAGCGGCCACGCGGTGGCGCCGTCCGCCGTGCGGTCGGATGCGCCGGGTGTGGTTTCGGCGGTGGACCACACCGCTGCGTTGCCGGTGGTGCCCGAGGCGCTGGCGCGCCGGCTGGCCACCTTCGAGCGCAGCGACGCGTTGCCGTCGGGCCTGCCGCTGGACCTCCGCGCCGACATCGAAGATGCCAACGACCTGTACGCCTACGCGCAGCGCCTGCATGCCCAGGCCGACGGCGGCAATCACGAGGCGCGCTGGATGCTCAGCCGGGTGTACGACTACTGCGCGCAGTACGCGCTCGACCCCGGCGGCTACCGCCTGGACAACAATGTCCTGAGTGGACTGGGGTTGACCGCCGCGCCGGCCATGGTCGAGGCACGCGAGCGCGTCGCACAGCGATGCGGTGGCTTCGTGCCGGGCGACAAGCTGGGTGCGGCGCTGGTGCTGTCCGAACGTCGCAAGGCCGCCGCACAGGGCAACCTGGCTGCCGAGGCGTCGCTGTTCGCAGAAGGCGAACCGCTGCATGACTCTCCCGAATACCGTCGTGACCTGGTCGAGCGCGTGCGTACTTCGCGTGACCCGGAGGCCTACATGGCCATCGCCCCGGGCATGGGCGTGCGAGCGGCCGGCGACAGCGCGTTGGAGGGCCTGGTGGCCGGCGAGCAGCTGAGCGAACTGGCCTGGCGGCTTGCGGCCTGCGAACTCGGTCTACCGTGTGGGGCCGACAGTGTGCTGGTCAACAGTTTTTGTGCGAACGGAGGGATCTGTTCGCAGGATGGGACGCAGGATTTCCGCGATTTCGTATATGACGCTGCGGTATCACCGCAAGGTGCTGGGAAGATGAAGGAATGGATCAAGCGATTGATTGGAAAGAGGGACGGGCGATGAACTACCGTCGATTCCTGCACGGGGCCAAGTTCTGGTTCTGGGTGGCGCTGTTTGTGGCCTACTCGGCCGGTGCTGTTGGCCTGTTGATGATCGATACCTATGAGGACCGCTACCGGCATCTGTCGAAGGTGGAACTGACCACGGTCAAGACGCCAGAAGACGTACGCCGCGCCGGTGCCAGCCAGGTGGCCGCGGTCTATCGTGCGCAGACCGGCATGCCGTTCACCTCGCTTCCGGCGGGCAGCACCTTCCAGGTGGTGTGGCCGGATGGCTCGACCGAGACCATGGTGATCGTCGATCCGAGCTCACCCAACGGCGTACGCCCGCTGGCGAAGTCGCAGATTCCGGCGACGGCGGCCGACAAGCGCTGATGCGCCTGCTGTAGAGCCGAGCCATGCTCGGCTGTGCTTTCGGTAAGGCCGAGCGTGGGCTCGGCGCTACAGCAACAGAAAAGGGCGGGGAAATCCCCGCCCTTTTCATGTCCAGCGTCTGCTGCCGATCAGGTCAGCGCGATCGGCTTGTTCTTGCGTTCGGCCAGGCGCTTTTCCAGGTAGTGGATGTTCTGGCCACCGGCCTGGAAGCCCTTGTCACGCATGATCCGCTGCTGCAGGGCGATGTTGGTCTTGATGCCGTCGACCACCATCTCGCTCAGTGCCACCCGCATGCGGGCGATGGCGGTTTCGCGGTCCGGGCCGTGCACGATCAGCTTGCCGATCATCGAGTCGTAGTTCGACGGCACGCGGTAGCCACTGTAGATGTGGGTGTCCACGCGCACGCCGGGGCCGCCCGGCGGATGGAAGCCGGTGATGGTGCCCGGGCTCGGCACGAAGGTTTCAGCGTCTTCGGCATTGATGCGGCACTCGATGGCATGGCCGGTGAGCACCACGTCGCTCTGCTTGATCGACAGCTTCTGGCCGGCGGCGATCTTCAGCTGCTCGGCCACCAGGTCGATGCCGGTGACCATTTCGGTGACCGGATGTTCCACCTGGATGCGGGTGTTCATTTCGATGAAGTAGAAGCGGCCGTCCTCGTACAGGAATTCGAACGTGCCGGCGCCGCGGTAGCCGATGCGGATGCAGGCTTCCACGCACACCTTGCCGATCTGCTCGCGCTGTTCGGCGGTGATGCCCGGCGCCGGCGCTTCTTCCACCACCTTCTGGTGGCGGCGCTGCATCGAGCAGTCGCGCTCACCCAGGTGGATGGCGTTGCCCTGGCCATCGGCCAGCACCTGGATCTCCACATGGCGCGGATTTTCCAGGAACTTCTCCATGTAGACCTCGCCATTGCCGAAGGCGGCCTTGGCCTCGCTCTTGGTGGTTTCGATCGAGGTCTTCAGCGAGGCTTCGGCGTGCACCACGCGCATGCCGCGGCCGCCACCGCCGCCAGCCGCCTTGATGATGACCGGGTAGCCGATCTCACGGGCAATCTTGGTGTTGGCCACGATGTCTTCGCCCAGCGGACCGCCCGAGCCGGGCACGCACGGCACGCCGGCCGACTTCATCGCGCGGATGGCTTCGACCTTGTCGCCCATCATGCGGATGGTGTCGGCCTTGGGGCCGATGAAGATGAAGCCGGACTCTTCCACGCGCTCGGCGAAGTCGGCGTTTTCCGACAGGAAGCCATAGCCCGGGTGGATCGCCTGCGCGTCGGTGACTTCAGCGGCGGCGATCAGCGCCGGGATGTTGAGGTAGCTCTGCGGCGACGGTGCCGGGCCGATGCAGACCGACTCGTCGGCCATGGCCACGTGCTTGAGGTTGCGGTCGACCGTGGAATGCACGGCCACCGTGCGGATGCCGAGGGTGTGGCACGCGCGCAGGATGCGCAGCGCGATCTCCCCTCGGTTGGCAATGACGACTTTGTCGAGCATGGCGTCCGCCCCTTAGCCGATCACAAACAGCGGCTGGTCGAACTCCACCGGCTGGCCGTTCTCGCCGAGGATGGCGACGATGGTGCCGGACTTGTCGGCTTCGATCGGGTTGAACATCTTCATCGCTTCGATGATGGCCAGAGTCTCGCCTTCCTTGACCTGCTGGCCGATGGTGACGAAGGCCGGCTTGTCCGGAGCGGACGAGGCATAGAAGGTGCCGACCATCGGCGAGCGCAGCACGTGGCCTTCCGGCAGCGCCGGGCCCGGCTTGGCGGTGCCGCCGGTGGAGGCTTCGGTCGGCGACTGCATCGGCATCGCCTGCGGCGCCGGGGCGGCCGGAGCGGCCGGAGCGGCATACACCGGCGCGGCGACCGGGGCGGCATAGCCGGCCACCGGGGCGCGCGACAGGCGCACCGACTCTTCGCCTTCCTTGATTTCGATTTCCGCCAGGTTCGACTCTTCCAGCAGGTCGATCAGCTTCTTGATTTTGCGCAGATCCATGAGGGCCTCTTTGATATCTATCTAGGTGAGGAGAGCGCCGTGTGGCGCCCCGGTCGACAATCAGGTGGCGGACACCCGCAGCAGCGCCGCATCCATTGCGTAGCGGTAGCTGTCGGCGCCGAAGCCGCAGACCACGCCCACCGCCTTGTCACTGAAGTAGCTGTGCTGGCGGAAGGGTTCGCGGGTATGCGGGTTGGACAGGTGGATCTCGATGAACGGCACCGCCACCGCCGCCAGCGCATCGCGCAGGGCGACCGAGGTGTGGGTGAAGGCGGCGGGGTTGATCAGGATGAAAGCGGTTCCGTCGTTGCGCGCGGCCTGCACGCGGTCCACCAGCACATGCTCGGCGTTGGACTGCAGGCTTTCGACGGCATGCCCGGCGGCCGATGCCTGGGTGGCCAGGGCCTGGTCGATGTCCGCCATTGTGGTGTGGCCGTAGACCTCCGGCTCGCGGGTGCCGAGCAGGTTGAGGTTGGGGCCGTGCAGGACCAGCAGCTTCGCCATGGGATCCGGAAGACGGGAAAGGGCGGCAGTCTGGCGGAAGCGGTGGATGCTGTCCAGTTCGGCGAAGTTTGGCGCGTTTCAATCGTTCGTTTGAAATTCGCCGAAGCGCTTGTGGCCGTATGCGGCGCGCCGGATCAAGGCGCGCTGAACGTCGTGTGGGCGGGGGATATGTGCACGTAGACCGATGATGGCGGCAGGTCGGTGGATCCGCGCCATGCGTGGATGAAGGAGTTCGATGCGCAGCAAGCTACGCACCCACCAGGAGGGCGCATGCACCCACCGGAAGGGCGCATGCACCCACCAGAAGGGCGGGTCAGGTCTCCAGCGCCACCGTCGGCACCACGTTCGGGAACACCTCTTCCAGCGGCTCCCGCTCGCCCGGCGCCGGCGCCGGCCAGTTGTAGGCGTTCACCGGCTGGGCCCGGTTGACCCACAACGCGTAGTACAGGTGATCTGCGCGGCCATCACCGGTGTTCGGGTGGATCAGGATGGTCAACCCCAGGCTGTTGAGCTGCAGCCACGGCACCAGAACGGGCAGCAGATCGTTGGTGAAGCCGAAGTAGAACGAGGGGGTGACGTGCGGCCCGCGTGGTTCGAGGTTCCAGTTGCCCAGCTCCACCGGGAAGCGCTCGGCCGCCCAGCGCCGCAGCAGCGCGGCCTTTTCGAAGCTGTCCTCATCGAAGTAGATGTGCGCGTGATAGCTCTTGATGTCGGTGTAGGGGCGCGGCGTGCGGGGCAACGTGGCTTCGCCGGGGCGCACACTGGCCGGGCGCGGGGTGGGTTCGCCTGCGGTCGCCTCGCCCCAGGGGCTGCGGCCCTTGGGCGCCGGCGGCACGATGGCACGGAAGCCGGGACGGCCCGGCGCGGTGGTGTTCACGGCGGCGTCGCCAGGGGGCGTTGCCGCCGCCGTTGACGCACTGGCCAGGCCGCCGGCCGCCAACCCGGCCGAGGCGATCAGGCGCCGCCGGCTGGGCGAAAGCAGGTCGGCCCACTGGGCGTCGTGGTCGCCAGCGTCGATGGCGACATCGGTCGGGGCAGGCAGGTCAGGGTGCATGAGCGGTTCCGTGGCGACAGCGTGGGGGCGAGAAGGCACGCTCGGGCAGGCCGGCCGGTGGCGTCCAATAAGCAGGCGGCATCACCTCATGCAGGTTCCCGCCGGTGCCATTGAGCCTGGGCAAGGACCGGGCTAGGGTGCCGGGATACCGCCCCGGAAGCCCGCCATGTTCCTGTCCGATGCCGACACCCGGCGCAAGCGCGCGACCTTCCGCCAGCTGCACGCCGAAGGCTGCTTCGTGCTGCCCAATCCCTGGGACGTTGGCAGTGCGCGCTATCTGCAGCGGCAGGGCTTCCTGGCCCTGGCCACCACCAGCGCCGGTTGCGCCTGGAGCGAAGGCCGGCCCGACGGCGCGGTTTCGCTGCAGGCCACGCTGGAGCACCTGCGGCTGATGGCCGCGGCGACGCCGCTGCCCCTGAACGCCGATTTCGGAGATGGCTTCGGCGCGTCCCCGCCCGAGGTGGCCGAGGCGGTGGCGGCGGCCATCGACACCGGCATCGCCGCGCTGTCGATCGAGGACGCCAGCGGCGTGGCCGACGTGCCGCTGCGCCCGATCGATGACGCGGTGGCGCGCCTGCGTGCGGCGCGCGCCGCCATTGATCAGGCGGGGGGCGAGGTGCTGCTGGTGGGACGTGCCGAGAACTTCTTCGTCGGCGTACCGGATCTGCACGACACGCTGCGGCGCCTGCGCGCCTATGCCGAGGCCGGTGCCGATGTGCTGTATGCGCCGGGCATCAGTACGCCGGAACAGATCCGCGCGGTGGTTGCCGCGGCAGGATCCACACCGGTGAACCTGCTGGTCGGTGGGCCCACGCCGCTCAACCTGAAGGACATCGCCGCACTCGGGGTGCGCCGGGTCAGCCTGGGCGGTGCACTGGCCCGCGCCGCGTGGGGAGGCTTGATGCAGGCCACCCGGCCGATCGTGCAGGACGGTCGCTTCGACGGACTGCAACAGGCGGCCCCGGGCGCGACGTTGAACGCGCTGTTCCAGTAGGTCCCCCTGCGCGGAGGGATCGGCCGGCGCCTACAACGCTTCGATCTGCCGCTTGGGCAGCGGGACACCGGCCTCGAGTGCGGGCAGCAGCTGGCGCAGCAGGCCCGGGTTGTCCTGCAACCCGGAACCATCCAGATAGGTCCAGCCCGGATCACCAACGCGGCGCACCGCCACCATGAAGGTGGTGCTGCGGATCGCCGTTCCGCGCACCCGCATCAGTGAGTGCCGCGGCACGAAACACACCTCCTCCTCGCCGGCGGCGTAGGTCCGGCCGGGGATGCCGACGTCCTCGCTGACGATCTCCACGCCCGCACTGCGCAGCTGGGCCGCCGCATCACCGGCGATCCGCGCGAAGGCTTCGTCGCCGCCGGCCAGCCGTTTCAGGCTGGGGTGCGTGCGCGCGATCAGGAACGCCGCATCGCCACGGCTGAAGGCCGCCACCATCGCGCGCACCTCCGCGCGCAGGGCTGCCGCATCATCGGGGCTGAGCTCGCCTGCGGTGGCGGGGGCGCCCGCGCACAGCAACACGGCCAGCAGCGGGGCAAACAGGCGTCGGCGCATCGTCGGCGATCTCCACGGGATGGGGCGCACTATACGGTGAAGGCAAAAACAGCGTCCCATCGATGGTGCTGGTGATCCGGATATTGCTACTTACTATTAGTAGGTAATGATTCCTGGAGATTCACCCGTGCACAGCCTCATCGTCACCACCCATCCGGAAACCGGATCGCTCACCCATGCCATCGCCCAGCGCATCGGCGACGCCATCCGGGCCACCGACGCTGGCAACACCGTCACCCATGCCGACCTGGTTGCCGAAGGCTTCGATCCGCGCTTCAACCGCGAAGACCAGGCGCTGTTCCGCGGCACCGGTGCGGTACCGGCCGATGTTGCCGCCGAGCACGCACGGCTGGACCTGGCCGATACGCTGGTGCTGGTCTATCCGCTGTACTGGTGGTCGTTCCCCGCCTTGTTGAAAGGGTGGATCGACCGCGTGTTCACCCAGGGCTGGGCCTACCAGGACGGCGCCGACGGCAAGGTACAGAAGAAGCTGCAGCGCCTGCGCGTGCATCTGGTCGGCGTCGGCGGGGCCGGCGCGGCGATGATCGAGCGGCGCGGCTATGGCGCGGCGATGAAGACCCAGATCGACATGGGCATCTTCGACTACTGCGGCGCGCGCGTGTTGTCGTCCGAACTGCTGCTCGATGCCGATAGCGGTGCGGCCGCCGCGCATCTGCAGACCGCAGTGGAAATCGGCCGTAAAATCGGTACTCCGATGCACTGATCGCCGTGTTCCGCCAATGCCTGCCAACGCCGCCCCCACGCGCCGCCGCCTGACCCGCGAGCAACGTGCCCGCCAGCTGCTGGATGTGGCCTGGGCGCTGGTCGGTGAGGAAGGCACCGACGCGTTGACGCTGGGGAGGCTGGCCGAAGCGGCGGGCGTGACCAAGCCGGTGGCCTACGATCACTTCGTGACCCGTCATGGCCTGCTGGCGGCGCTGTACCACGACTACGATGCGCGGCAGACGCAGGTATTCCACGAGCGCATCGATCGCGCCAGGGCGCGGCTGGGCGATCGCGCCGCTGCCATCGCCTCGGGCTACATCGACTGCATCCTCAGCCAGGGCAGCGAGGTGCAGGGCATCCTGTCGGCACTGGTCGGCGCGCCGGAACTGCAGGAGGTGCGGCGCTGCTACCAGCAGGACTTCATCGACAACTGCGAGGTATGGCTGGGCCGGTTTGCTGCGGACGGCACGGTGCCGCTGGCCGGCCGCTGGGCCATCCTGGGCGCGGCCGAAAGCCTGTCCGAGGCCGTGGCCGCCGGCGCACTGGGCCAGGCCGTGGCTGAAGCCGAGCTGCAACGCCTGATCGTGGCGACGGTCAAACGACGCTGACCGGGCTCAGGCCTCGATGACGGCGCCGGCCAGCGTTGCAAAGCCGGTGGCCAACTGTTCGCGCACCCGCGCGTCGCGCGCCTGGCGGCTGTCCGAACCGAGCACGACCGTGATCAGGCGCACCGGCTGCGCCTGCCCGGGCAGCCCCCGGCAGGCGGTGGCGGCCAGGCAGAAGCCGGCCGCCTGGGTGTAGCCGGTCTTCAATCCATCCACGCCTTCATCGCCCAGCAGTGCATTCTGGTTGGTTCGGCTGAAGCGGCCATGCGCGAACGCACGCTGCGCGGTAATGGCCAGGATCTGTGGATGGTCGGCCAGCAGATGGGCCGCCAGCACCGCCATGTCGCGCGCGCTGGATGCATGATGTGGCGTGGTGATGCCCGATACGCTGGCGAACCCGGTATCGCGCAGGCCAAGCTGGCGTGCGTGGTGGTTCATGCGTTGCAGAAACGCGCCCTGCGATCCATCCAGGTGGCGCGCGATCGCCAGCGCGGCGTCATTGCCGGAGACGATCATCATTCCTTCCAGCAGGCGCGCCAGGGGGACCGTTTCGCCGGGCAGCAGGCCCATCCGCGTTTCATCAGCGGCGACCGCGTGCACGTCGTCGCCGGCGATGGTGACCGTTTCGTCCCACGAACGCCCGGTCTCTGCGATGCACGCATACGCCGCGTAGGCAGTCATCAGCTTGGTCAGCGATGCCGGTGGCCGTACGGTGTCGGCGTTGTGCTGGTGGATCACCGCGCGGCTTGCAGCGTCAATGGTGATCGCAGAGAGCGGCGCGCGCGCCGGAGAGGAAGTCGGCATGGGTGCAGCGATGGCAACGGTAGCTGCGCAGGGTAGCGCGCAGCGACTGCATGAAGCTGCAACATTGAAACTTTATAACATCTGGTCATCACAAGCCGCAGGTGGCCCGACAGGACCCACGATGAGTTCATTCCTTCCACGTCGCGGGCGCCATGCCCTGCTGCTGGCTGCACTGGCTGCAGTCGGCGGCTGCCAGCCGAACCTGCGCGCCGGTCCATCGGCGCCGGCTGCGGTCCAACCGTACAACGTGATCGTGATGATCAACGACGGCGCCGGTTGGGGCACCTGGGATGCGGCCGCCTACTGGCAGTACGGCAGCCGCGAGGGTGCACCCTATGCGGCGTTCCCGCAGCGCCTGGCCGTGACCACCTACCCTCTGAATTCCAGCAGCCAGCCGACCGGCGACACTGCGCAGACCCTCGGCTACGACGCGGCCAGGGCGTGGGACACCGAGGCGGTTCCCGCGCTGGACCTGCCGTTCGCTGGTTACCAGTACCTGGCCGCAGTGGCGACCGACAGCGCGGCGGCAGGTACCGCGTTGTCTGCGGGCATCAAGACCTACAACAACGCCATCAACGTGGACAACGATGGCAGGGCGGTTGACTTCAACACCCTGCGCGCCAAGCGCCTGGGCATGGCCACCGGCGTGGTCACCTCAGTGCCGTTCGCGCACGCCACCCCGGCCGCGTTCGCTGCGCAGAACGCCTCGCGTAACAACTATCACGCGATCGCGCACCAGATGCTGGCGCAGGGGCATATGGACCTGGTGATGGGCACCGGCGGCCCGGGTTACAGCGTGGATGGACGCGCCTGTGGCCAGGGCACGGCGGCTGCGCCGGCCGAAGGCTGCGCCAATCCGTGGGAGTGGGTCTCGCAGCAGGACTGGCAGCAGCTGGAAGCGGGCAGCACCATCGGCGGCAACCCGGCCGGGCCGTGGCGCCTGATCCGCAGCAAGGAGGACTTCCTCGCGCTGGCGCAGGGCCGGCTGCCGACCGACCGTCCGTTGATCGGCGTGCCGCGCGTGGCCAATACGCTGCAGCAGGCACGCCAGCTGCCGGTGCTGGGCCAGGATGCGAGCACGCCTTCGGGCGTGCGCAGGATCGACAGCGTGCCCGATCTGGCGACCATGACCCGTGGCGCCCTGCGGTTCCTGCAGCAGCGTTCGGCCAAGGGCCTGTTCCTGATGGTGGAAGGCGGCGCCACCGACTGGGCCGCGCACACCAGCGCCTGTGGCACCGAATGGCACTACGGCTCATGCAGCGACCAGCCGCAGTACGGGCGGCTGATCGAGGAAACGGTGGAGTTCAACGACGCGGTGGCGGCGGTGGTCGAATGGATCGAGCACAACGGCGGTTGGGAACGCAGCCTGCTGATCGTCACCACCGACCATGACAACAGCATGCCGATGGGGCCGGATGCGCAGAACATCGCGTTCGAACCGGTGCGCAACAACGGCCGTGGCCGCATGCCGGGGATGAGCTTCCGCCCCACCGGCAACCACTCCAACGCGCTGGTGCCGCTGTGGGCCAAGGGCGCTGGCGCTGAGCTGCTGGGCCAGCGCGTGCGGGGTGTTGATGCCGGCTACCGCCAGCATGTGCGCTGGAACGACGGCCGCTACATCGACAACACCGATGTGGCAGCCGCCGTGCAGCAAGCGCTGCAACGCTAGGGGAGTGCCGGCCGCTGGCCGGCAGCTGCGCGATGCCCGATCGGTGAGGTTGCCGGCCAGCGGCCGGCACTACCAGGGGTGCCGCTTGGCGGCGGAGCCGGGGAGGGGCTGGCCAGCTGCCGCGCCAGCTCGGCGCTGGCGATGTGGCCATGCAGGAACAACAGGCTGCCGAAGATGTTCATGAGCGTGCCTCCACTTGAGTGGATTGCACGATACGGGCAGCATGGAGTGGCAAAAAGCGACATTTCCGCAAGTCTGACTTGAAAGAGGTTCAAACCTTGTGACCCGCCCACCCTTGCATGCCCTGCAGGGCTTCGTCGCTGCCGCCCGGCTCGGCAACCTGTCGCGCGCGGCGGCGTCGATGAACCTCACGGTCAGCGCGCTCAGCCACCAGATGCGGCAGCTGGAAGAGCGCCTGGGCCAGCCGCTGCTGGTCCGCCAGGCGCGCGGCGTCGCCCTCACCCTGGAAGGTCAGCGCCTGCTGGACCAGGTCGGCCCGCATCTGGATGCGATCAACGAAGCCTTCCAGCCGTATGCGGCGCGTGCCGAGCACGTGCTGACGATCAGCGCGGTGCCGTCGATGGCCAGTGCGTGGCTGGTGCCACGACTGGGGCACTTCGTGGCCGCCCATCCGCAGATCGAGATCAATCTGCAGTCCAGCGAACGGCTGGTGGATTTCGAACGCCAGCGCCAGTTCGACGCCGCGCTGCGGCTGGGCAGTGGCAACTGGCCAGGGCTGGTGGTGGAGCCGCTGTTCGATGAGTGGCTGCTGCCGATGGCCAGCCCGGCACTGATCGAGCGCATGGGCGGCATCGACCGTGTCCCGCTCACGCAATGGCCATTGCTGGGTGATCCCGACGGTGCGTGGGGCGCCTGGTTCGCCTTGAGTGGGCAGAGCCCGCCGCCCCGCTTCGTGGCGGTGCTGGATGATTCCGAAGCGCATCATCGGGCCGCGCTGGACGGTGTGGGTGTCGCCCTGGGCCGGGTCACGCGTGCGCGCCTGCTGCTCGACTCCGGCCAGCTGGTCGCGCTGTCCCAGCAGCGCTTGAAGACCGACTGGCCGCACTGGCTGGTGTACCCGCCACGCTCGGCCCATCACCGTGGTTTCCTTGCCTTCCGCGACTGGCTGCACGCGCAGGCGGCCGAGCATGTGCGGCATATGGCCGGCGTGCATCTGTAGCGTCGAGCGTGCTCGACTGTCTTCGTGCACAGCAGTCGAGCATGCTCGACGCCACGGATTCACCGCACCAGGGTGACCGCCTGTCCCGCACGCGCGAACGCTTCGCCCAGCAACGGACCGGCCTTGATCGCTTCCACCTCGTCGAACAAGGCGCGCAATGCCTCGGCCGGGCGTGAGGCCGGTGCCGCGACCGCTTGCTGGATCGCGGTGAAACGATCGGCCAGCACGCGGTGGCCGGGATGCGCCTGCGCCCAGGCTGCCAGCGGCTGGCGCACCCCGGCGGCGGCATCCAGGTGCTGCTGGTCGAACAGGGTGATGGCCGCAGCCGAAGTCTCCGCGCGCTCGATCGCGGCATGGCGCAGCTCGCGGCTGAGGAACAGGTCGTAGGCCGCGCCGCGGCCGACCGCGATGCGCAGGCCGTCGCGGTCAAGATCGGTCACCTGCTGTGCCGGGCTGTGCTCGCGCACCAGGTAGGTGCCTTCAATCTCCACATACGGTGCACTGAAGGCGATGTGGTCGGCGCGTGCCGGATCGATGGCCAGGAAGGCCAGATCCCAGGCATCTTCGGCAGCCGCGGCAACCACCGAAGCCGCCGCATCGTGGCAGGTGAAGCGGGCCTGCACACCCATCCGTTGCGCCAACGCGGTGGCCAGTTCCAGTGACGGCCCGCGCGGTGAGCGTGCATCGCCCTGTGCCAGCACGGGATTACCGAGATTGATCGCCACGCGCAGGAATCCCTGCGGCGCCAGCGCGCTTCGATGGTCGGCCAGGGACATGCAGGGCTCCGCGGGAAGGGGAGCTCCAGCATGCCAGCGTGGACGTCCGCGCCGCGTGGACTCAGCCGCGTGCAGCGAACGTACCGTGGAAGCCCAATGGCACCGCGTAGGGCAGCCATGCCTGTGCCAGGGGGCCATCGTCCAGGTGGCGCGCGTCGAGTACCGCCAGACCGCTGCGCTGGTTCACCGGATCGAGCAGGGTGCCGATCAACCAGCCGTCGTCGGCGTTGCGGCTGCCCGGGCGCGGCACGAACACATGTTCCTCGGCCATGATGTCCGGCCCGTAGTGCCACAGCTGGCGGCGTCCACGCTCGATGTCGAACGCCGCCACCGCGTTGAAGTACGGTGCGGTGGCCGGGCCGTCGATGGTGGGTGCGTACAGCCGCGCCCCCCGCGTGTCGGCCGAACGCGGGTCGAACAGCGGAAACTCCACCGCGCGGATGTCCAATGACTCCCAGCGTGCCTGGCCACGGCGCAGGTCCAGATGCAGTTCGACCAGGCCGGCGCCGCTGTTCGCGGCGTGCGCGCCATCGCCCGCCATCGCCTCCTTCATCGGCGAGCGCGCTTCGTTGATGTCATTGTGGCGCACCGCGCGCAGCACGATGCCACCCTCGCGGGTGAAGGCATCGCCGAAGTGATAGATCGCGGCGAACGGCGCCTCGAACCACTGCGCCTTGTCCGGCGCATCCTTGGCCACCACCGCGATGCGTGCCGGACGCTGCGGCGCGAACTGCATGCGCTCGAAGAAGCTGCCGCCGTTGCCGGTGAAGTCGAACGGCATCAGCACGAACACCAGGTGCTGCCCGGTCATCGCAAAGGCATGCAGGTAGCCATGCTCCGGCGTTTCAATCACATTGGCACTGCGCAGCCGGCCGTCCTTGCCGATGTGCCAGACCAGCAGGCCGTGACCCCCCATCAGGCTGATCGAACCGAAGTTCCACACGCTGCCATCGCGGTCCGGCAGCGGATGGGCCGAGAATGGCAACGCCGCCAGGTCCGGGCGCCAGGTGACTGGGCCGAGGGTCTGCAGCGAATCGGGGTCCACTTCGAACGCCGAGCCGGATTCGCACAGTGCGAACAGGCGGCCGTTGATCATTGTCACCGAGGTGTTGGCCACGTTGGCGTCATCGTTGTTGCGCACGGGCAGCGCAGCGGGAACGTGGGTGCCGGCCGCCGGATACTGGAAGCGGCCGGCCTTCTGTTCACGGCTGAACTTCGGCGTGGCCACCATGCGCCCGTGGTGGGTCAGGCTGCCATCGCCGTTGAAGCGCCAGCCATGCACCATGCCGTCGCCGTCGAACCAGTGGTCATAGCGGAAGCCATCGCGCTCGGTCCAGGCCGGACCGTTGCGGTACAGCGTGCCGGCCAGGCCGACCGGCAGCCGCCCCTGCAGCTGTACCGTTGCAGGGCCAAGGCATTCGCTGTTGACGCTGCGCCAGCCGAGCAGCCACGGATGCGCCTGCAGGCCCTGCGCGAAACGCGCCGGGTCACCGGCGAAGGCCGGTGCGCTGCGCAGTGCGGTGGCGCCCAGGGCCAGGCAGGCGCTGCTGCTGAGCAGGGTACGGAGGAAGCGGCGACGGTCCATGATGGCCTCGGGTCTGGATGCAGGAATCAGCGCAGGGTGATGTCGATGGCAGCGCCGGCAGCCGGCACGGTGACGCTCGCTTCGTCGAAGGTGGGCTTGCGCATCACCTGCGGATTGTTGCTGAAGCCATAGCCTTCCACCGGCATGCCGACCAGGTTGGTGTCGAGCTTGCCGTTGTCGTTCTCGTCGTGGGTGAGCAGCACCGCGTAGCTGCCTGCAGGCAGGTTCTTGAACACGAAGTGGGCGCTGTCGCCGCTGGGCCTGGCCTGCTGCGCCTGCACCGGTGCGGCCTTGCCGTCCCAGGCGCTGGCGCTGTCGACCAGGGCGACGCGCAGGGTGCCGGTCTGCGCGCGGACATCATGCACGGTCACTGCCAGATCGGCGGCATGGGCGCTGCCGGCCAGGGCCAGGGCAGTCAGGGCGGTGCTGAGCAGGGCGGTGCGGATCATGGCGGTGGCTCCGGAAGTGGGTGGTGTGCTGTGGTGTGGGGCCAGTCTGCGCGGGGCGTAGTGCCGGGTTCAGGGCCAGTGGTCATCGATTCGACGTGCCAGAAGTCACTTTCTGCGCCGGACCCATTGCCGGTTGCGGGCGCGCCCGTCAGCATCTGGCCATGGCCAGCCTGTTCCGCCACCTGTTGCGTCCGCTCAGCCTCGCCGGTCTGGTCACCGTGCTGGTGGTGGGCCTGTCGTTCGGCGCGCAGGGCCCCGCCGCCGGCTTCAGCCAGGCGTTGCTTGCCGCGTTCCTGCTGCTGTTCGTGGTGCATGGCTGGGCCGCCATGCCGACCGGCGCGCGTGCGTTCGCCGCGCTGCTGCAGGCCGTACTGGCGGTCGCTCTGGTGGCCCTGCAGCCGCGTACCGGCACGGCACCGGTGCTGCTGGTGGTGCTGGTCGCGCAGCTGGCCGAGCGTTGGCCGGCGCGCTTCATGCTGGTTGTTGCGGTGCTGGCCAACCTGGCGTTGTACGCGGTGCTTCGCCGCAGCGGCTTCATCCAGCCGCTGCTGGTGGTGCTGCTGTATGCCGGCTTCCAGGCCTTTGCCGCGTTGACCGCCCACTACGCGCGTCGTAGCGCACTGGCCCGCGACGCGCTGGCCCGGGTCAACGCCGATCTGCTGGCGACCCGCGCGCTGCTGGCCGACAGTGCACGCGATGCCGAGCGCCTGCGCCTGGCGCGTGAACTGCACGATGTGGCCGGCCACAAGCTCACCGCGATGCGCTTGAACCTGCGCGCGCTGGCGGCGGATCCGGCGCTGGCCGGGCGCGAAGGATTGGTGCTGGCCGAGCAGCTGTCGGGCGAGCTGCTCGACGATATCCGCCAGGTGGTGCAATCGATGCGCGATGATCGCGGCCTCGACCTGGCCACCGCACTGCATGCGCTGGCCGCGCCCTTCCCACGCCCTGCGCTGCAACTGCACATCGGCGAGGGTGTGTGCGTGACCGACCCGCTGACCGCCGAGACCGTGCTGCGGCTGGCGCAGGAAGCGCTGACCAATGCCGCCCGGCATGGCAACGCAGGCACGGTATGGCTGACGATCAACCAGGAGAACGCGCAGTTGCGTATCGATATCCGTGATGATGGCCAACGCGCCGAGCGTATCCGTGAAGGCAACGGCATCGCCGGCATGCGCGAGCGTCTGGCCGCGGTGCGCGGCCAACTGGAACTGGCCCGTACCGCGCAGGGCGGCATGCACCTGACCGCGTGGTTGCCGGCATGAGCGGTGCGGCGATCCGTGTTGCCCTGGCCGATGACCAGGCGCTGGTCCGCGCCGGCCTGCGCGCGTTGTTGCAGGGATTGGGTGTGGAGGTGGTGCTGGAGGCTGAAGACGGCCAGGCGCTGCTCGATGCACTGGCCGCGCAGCCGGTTGATGTGGTGCTCAGCGACATCCGCATGCCTGGCCTGGATGGCATCCAGGCCCTGCGCCAACTGCGTGCGCGCGGTGATACCACGCCGTTGCTGCTGTTGACCACCTTTGACGAAAGCGATCTGCTGCTGCGGGCCAGCGAAGCCGGTGCGCAGGGATTCCTGCTCAAGGACGCGGCTCCGGCCGACCTGCGTGAGGCGATCGAGCGCGTCGCCGCCGGTGAGACGCTGCTGCTGCCGGTCAGCACCGAGCCGATACGCGCCCGCTATCGTTTCCACGATGAAGCGCCGCCCACCGATACCTTTGGCGAGCGCGAAGTGGCGATCCTGCGGCTGCTGGCCGGGGGCTACAGCAACAAGGAGATCGCGCGCAGCCTGTTCCTGGCCGAGGGCACAGTGAAGAACTATGTCTCGGCCATCCTTGACAAGCTGGGCACCCGCGACCGCACCCGCGCGGTACTGAAGGCGATTACCCTGCGCATCATCTGAGTGGATGGCAGAAGGCGACGCATGAACCCGATCCTGCACGTTGAAATACCCACTACTGACCTGGAACGGGCCATCGCGTTCTACCAGCGATGGCTGCGGGTGGACGTGGATGCGCCGATCCTGCTGCATGACTGCCGCATGGCGTACCTGCCGTTTTCGGATGACGCAGCGGGTGCCAGCATGGCGCTGGTGCAGGGCGCGGACTACCGGCCTTCCGAGCAGGGCGCGCGCATCTACATTGGCGTGGGCGATGTGGAGGCCAGCCTTGAGCGCGCATTGCTGGCCGGCGCCGAACTGCGCTTCGGCCCGGCCGACGCCGGCGACTGGCGCGTGGCCGAGATCCGCGACAGCGAAGGCAACCGCATCGCGCTGCAGTCGCCCGCCGTTCCGTAGCGTCGAGCGTGCTCGACTGCAATTGATTCCGCTACCAGTTCCCCAGGCGAGCGAGCTGGACGCTACAACAGCGTGGCGCGCGAGCGCTGCAGCCAGTCGTTGATCGCCGGGTCCAGCCGCGGGTCGTCCGGCAGCTGCACGCCGAAGCGCTGCTGCAGCACGTCGCGCACGTCACCGACATCGTGCAGTGGGCGCTTGTCCGGCGCCTGCCCGGGCCGGTATTCGGTGTAGTTGCCGCTGCCGATGGTGCGGCGCCAGTCCGGCCCGGTCAGTGACGCACGCAGCTGGCCCGGAAAGCTGGAATCAGGATGGGTGCACACGTACCAGTTGCCCACCACGTTGTCGATCGGCGCAGGCACCTGCAGGTCGAACCGGTACATCGCCCGCCACTCGTTGCTGGATTCGACCGACAGCACGAAGTCGCCGTCGTCCGGCAGGCGCTGCAGCCGGTAGCGCTCGTGCGGAGTGGACTGGGGCTGCGCCTCGTGCAGGCGCAGCGGCACGGTGGGGGTCAGGCTGCCGAACCCGGCATCCACCAGCCAGTCATCACCGTCCACCCGCACGCGCAACAGCAGGTGGGTGCGCGCGGTCAGCTCGCCGCCCTGCGCGGCCAGCAGCACGCGTGCGCTCAACGGCTGCGCATCAAAGCCCAGCGCCTGCAACAGGGCCAGCAAGCCGCCATTGAGCTCGAAGCAGTAGCCACCCCGGCGTTCGTCGAGCAGCTTGCGTTGCACGCTGTCCAGGTCGATCGGCACTGCATCGCGCAGCAGGCAGCTGAGCGTCTCGAACGGCAGCAGTGCGTTGTGGCGCTGCTGCAGCAGGGTCAGCCCGGCCAGCGTCGCTGGAGGCGGCGCATCCAGCTGCAGGCGTTGCAGGTAACGGGGGACATCGAGCGTGGCCATGGCGGCACCGTGCGGGGGAGGGAGGTCCACTGTGCTCCCCCAACCGGGGTTGAGGTCAAGCGCGCCCGCGGTGTCATCCCGCCGTCGCCTGCGCCCGGTACAAAGGCCGCGTGCGCCGGCAAGCGCGGGCAGGCATCGAACACAACCCTAAAGGTGCATCGATTCCGGCCGATACAGGTGCGTCTTTCCGCCTGGAGCCTGTCATGTCGGCCGTCGTTCCCCACCTCCGGTCCCTGCGCATGCGTCTTGCCACATGGCGCAGGGTGTTCCCCGGCCTGTTGCGCTGGTTGCAGCCGCATCGGCTCAGCGTGGCCAACAAGCTCAAGGCCACCCTGTGGGTCTGCGGCCTGGGCCTGGTGGCGATCGCCGCCGTCTACGCCTGGACCGGACACACCAGCGCGCAGGCCGCGCGCAACCAGGCCAGCTACCAGCATGGCAGTGATCTGGCTGCCCGCCTGGCCACGCAGGTGGCCGAAGCCCGCCGCCTGCAGACCCAGTATGCGCGGAGTTTCGATGACGCGGACCGCGATCAGCTGCTGGCCACGCAGACGGCGCTGCAGGCGGACCTGCGGGCATTGCGGGCGATGCCGATGGACGCCGGCCGGCGCAAGGCACTGCAGGCGCTGGTTGAAGCCGTGGACGCCTTCTCGCAGGGTGTGGCTGCACTGTTCGAGCGCGTGGATGAAATGGGACGGGGTGACGCCGGGCTCGCCGCGCAGCTGCAGCAGGCCGCTGATACGTTGCAGACCCGGGTGGATGCGCTGCAACGACCAGCACTGGCGCTGACGCTGCAGAAGATGCGCCGCCAGGAGGCGCTGCTGCTGCTCGACGGCGACGCGACCCATGCCGACCGTGCCAGTGAGGAAAAGCTGCCGTTCGACCTGGGGCTGGCCGGACTGCCGGCCGATGTGCAGGACACCCTGCGCAGCGGAATGGAAGGCTACCAGCGCGCGTTGCTGGCCTATACCGCCGCCCGCGTGGGCCTGGATGTGGAGACGCAGTCGCTGCTGGACACCGCCGCCGGCGTTGCTCCCGCGCTGGCCGCATTCCAGCAGGCCCAGGTATCGGCGCTGGCCACCGCACAGTCACGCCAGCAGACGGGCGCGCGCACCATGAGCGTACTGTTCGCGTTGACCCTGCTGCTGGTGGCCGGCGTGCTGATCACCAGCCTGGTACTGGTGCTGCGCGCGGTACGCCAGCCGATCCAGGACACGCTGCGCTTTGCCAGTGACATCGCCGACGATCGCCTCGACACCACCCTGCGCGTGTACAACGCCAACGATGAGATCGGCCAGCTGGCGCAACGCCTGGTCGACATGCAGCAGCGCCTGCGCGCACGCATCGATACCGAACGTGCGGTGGCCCGCGGCAATACCCGTGTGCGCCAGGCGCTGGACAGCGCGCAGACCGGGCTGATGGTGATCGATGCCGAGGGCCAGCTGGCCTACGCCAACCCGGCATTGCAGCAGCAGCTGGCGCTGCCGGCCGATGAGCTGGTGGGCCGCGAGGCGGTACGGCTGCACCCGGCACTGGCCAACCTGGTCGGCGTGCGCCAGCGTGAGGAACGCGAGATCGGCCATGCCGGCGTGCGCTACCAGCTGATCGCCAACGCCATCATCGATGACGGGCACTACCTCGGCGTGGCGGTGGAATGGCGCAGCCGCGCGCTGGAAACCCTGCTGGAAACCGAAGTGGCCGCGCTGGTCGATGCGGCCGCGCAGGGCGATCTGCATGGGCGTATCGAACTGGACGGCAAGCAGGGCTTCGTGCGCACGCTGTCAACCAGCATCAACCGTCTGCTGGCCACCTTCGAAGCCAATCTCGGCGATCTGCAGGCGCTGCTGGCGGCACTGGCCAGCGGCGATCTCAGTGTGCGCATGGGCGGTGATCTGCAGGGTGTGTTCGCGCGCATGCGCGATGATGCCAACGCCACCGTGGCGCAGCTGGGGCGTATCGTCACCCGCATCCAGCAAGCCACGTCGCATCTGGATACCGGCGTGGGCGAGATCGTCGCCGGCCATCACGACCTGTCGCAGCGCACCGAGCAGCAGGCCGCCAACCTGGAAGAGACGGCGGCCTCCATGCACGAACTGACCGATACGGTGGGCCGCAACGCCGACGCGGCGGCCCGTGCCGATGCGCTGGTACAGGGCGCGGCGGCGGTGGCGCAGCGCGGCGGGCAGGCCGTCGGTCAGGTGGTGGCGACCATGCAGGGCATCAGCGAGGCATCGCGCCGCATCGGCGACATCACCCAGCTGATCGATGGCATCGCCTTCCAGACCAACATCCTTGCGCTCAACGCGGCCGTGGAGGCCGCACGCGCCGGCGGGCAGGGCCGCAGCTTTGCCGTGGTGGCCGCCGAAGTACGGTTGCTGGCCCAGCGCAGTGCCGAAGCCGCCAAGCAGATCAAGGGATTGATCGAGGATTCGGTGGCGCGGGTCGGCCAAGGCAACCAGCAGGCCGAGCAGGCCGGCACCACAATGGGGGAGATCGTTGGCAGCGTGCAGCAGCTGGCGGACCTGCTGGCCGGTATCCGCAGCGCCTCGCATGAGCAGCATGCCGGCATCGCGCAGGTGAACCAGACCATCGTGCAGATGGAAGCCAGCACTCAACGCAACGCCAGTCTGGTGGAAGAGGCCGGTGCCTCCACTGCACAGATGCAGGCGCAGGTGCAGGCTCTGGCAGAGGCCGTGGGCGCGTTCCGGCTGCAGCCGGCGCAGCCGACGGCACGCGCAGCGGCCTGAACCTGCCCTGGTGGTGCCGTTCGTTGACCGGGACGATCATCGGAATGCCGGCCAGCGGCCGGCACTACCGACGGGCTCAATACACGTCGCGGCGGTAGCGGCCGTTCTCCAGCAGCGTTTCCACCGCCTCATCACCGAGGGCTTCACGCAGCACCTGGTCCACGCCTTCGGCCATGCCCTGCAACGAACCGCAGACGTGGATCACCGCGCCGCGCTGCATCCAGTCGCGCAGTACATCGCAGGCCGCGCGCAGCCGATCCTGCACGTAGCCACCGTCACCATCGCGCGAGAACGCCAGGTCCACCCGCTGCAGATGGCCCTCGGCCTGCCAGGCTTCGATCTCTTCGCCGAACAGGAAGTCGTGCGCACGCTGGCGTTCGCCGAACAGCAGCCAGTGCCCGTGCGCGCCGGCATGTGCAGCTTCGCGCAGCAGGCTGCGCAGGCCGGCGATGCCGGTGCCATTGCCGATCAGCACCATCGGCGCTGCGGCTACGCGATGGAAACCCGGGTTGCGGTGCACGCGGGCAACGATGCCAGTGCCCACCGGGGCATGCAGCGACAGCCAACCCGAGCCCAGCCCGGGGCGACCGGCCGGGTCGTGCGTCAGCCGCACCACCAGTTCCACTGCGCCATCCTGCGCAGCGGAGGCAATCGAGTATTCGCGTCCGGGCAGCACGGGCAGGCCGGCCAACCACAGGCAGGCGTCCTGCACCACCAGCGCGGCATCGGCATCGGGCAGTTCGCGTTCGCTGGCCAGTGCCAGCAGCGTGCGTGGTTGACCCTCCACCAGCAGGGGTTGCAGCGGATCCAGCCCGTGCGCCTTCAGTACCGCGCTGGCATGTCGTGCGCTGTGGCGGGGCGACACATGCAGGATGTCACCGGCCTGCCACTGCACCTGCGCCGGGGCTGCCAGGCGGATGCGCCAGATCGCACCGCCGACGCTGCCGGGATTGAGCCGCTCGCGGCCAAGCAATCGCCAGTCGTGCATCACCGTGGCCGATGGCAGCACGCTGTCATCGGTGGCGATTCCGGTCAGGGTTGCCAGTTGCAGCTGCCATTGGCGCAGGGCCGGTAGCGCTGCGGCATCCACATCGATGCGTTCGAACAGCGGGCGTGCGCCATTGTCGATCAGCCAGCTGTCGACCTGGCGGCCAAAGCCACAGAAATGCGGATACTGGCGATCCCCCAGCGCCAGCAGACCGAATTCCAGGCCCGACAGGTCCGGGCGTTGTGCAAGCAGCTGTCGCGCGGCGCGTCGTGCCGCATCCGGTGGCTCGCCATCGCCGAAGGTACTGAGCACCAGCAGCGCGTGCGTGCTGCGCTGTAGTTCGGCCGCATCGACGCGGGCCAGCGGCAGCACCCGCACCGCATGGCCGGCGGCCTGCACCTGCGCCGCTGCGCGCCAGGCCAGCTGCTCGCCCAGCCCGCTCTGGCTGGCGTGCACCACCAGCCACGGCGCAGCGCCGTCATCGGCGGCGGCGACCGGCAGCGACCGGCGCAGGCCGCGCGCCGCGCGCTGGCTGCGGCGGCGATCGAGGTACAGCATCCAGCCGGTGATGAAGAACAGGCTCATGCCCAGGCTGCTGAGCATCACCACCACACGCCCCGGCACACCGAAGTAACTGCCCGAGTGCAATGCGAACACGCTGGTGGCCAGCTGTCCGCCAGCGCCCTGGCGCGCATAGGGGCGCGCATCGAGGACCGCACCACTGGCCGGGTCCAGCTGCAGCAGATCATGGGCGCGATCATGGTGGCCACCGCGCTGCGACCGATCGCCGGCCATCACCCGGATGTTCAGAGGCTGGCCTGGCTTTTCCGGCAGGCGCAGGTCGATGAAGCCGGTGCGCACGCCGGGCAACGCATACAGCGTGGCTTCGACGCGCTGCAGGTCCAGCGTCGCATCGACGGGCACCTTGTGCTTGGCCGCAGGTGCGACGCCGAGCAGGGTATTGGCGGCGCTGCGGTACCAGTCGAACGACCACCACAGGCCGGTCAGCGCGCTCATCAGGTAGATCAGCAGCACCCAGGTACCGACCACCGAATGCAGGCTCCACAGGAAGCCACGGCCGCTGCGCTTCCATTCCACCGCCAGCCAGCTGCGCCAGTGCCACCAGCGCCGTGGCCAGCGCAGGTACAGGCCGGACAGGGTGAAGAACAACAGGGCGATCGCGCAGCTGCCGGTGATCCATTTGCCGCGTTCACCGGCAGCGAGGTGGCGGTGCAGGTCTTCGACGAAATCAAAGAATGCCTGCCCGCGCAGCGCGCTGAAGCGTTCGCCGCTGTAGGGGTCGAAGTACACCCAGTGTTCTTTGCCACCGGCAAAACGCGCCACCGAGGGACGTTGCCCGGTCGCATCCACGCGCAGGCGCTGCAGGGGACGCTCGCTGCCGGCCTGCAGCAGCGGCACCAGTTCGCTGAGCGCAAGCGGGTGCTGGCCGTCGGCATGGTGTTCGGCGATCTCGGCGAAACCGGGATTGCCCGCGCGCAGCAGTTCGTCCTCGAAGGACAGCGCCGCGCCGCTGAGGCCCATGACGGCCAGGACGGCACCGGCGGTGATGCCCAGCAGCCAGTGCAGTTGGAACAGGACGTTCTTGAACATCGAAGGAGAGGGGCCCGGGAGGCTGCCGCCCGCATCCTGCGCAACAGCAAATGAGAATTAGTCGCGGAATTCTCCGTGGCGTCTCGGCTGTGGTCAAGCAGGGGGGATCGGCCAGGCGGCGCCCGGCCCCCGCTTCAGGCCAAGGCAACAGCAACAGCAACAGCAACAGGTGCATTCCGTGGGATGGCGGGGTGGGTCCGGTTGCGGGGGACGCCGTGAATACGTCCCTGCAAGCTCGGTCGCGCCATCCATGGCGCTCACGCCCCCGCAACCGGACCCACCCCGCCTTCGACAGATTTCCGCGATCTGTCGGAAATGCTCTGGGGGTCAGATCCGTTTTCCTGCGGAGAACGGATCTGACGTCGAATTTCATTCGACATCTGACAGATGTGTCGACCAAGGTCGACACCTACCTACAGCACCTGGAATCTGTCGAAGGCGGGGTACTGTGGGCGTGCGGGGTGTGAGCCGCATGGGCCCGAGGCATGCCTCGGGCGGGTTGGGCAGGACGCCCAACCCCGGTCTTGCCGTGTGCGCAGGACAGCGCACACGAGCAAGCGGCGACCAAGCCCCATGGATGAGTTCACGGCGGCCCCGCACGCCCACAGTGCCTCGCCATCCCACGGGAAGCCTGCTGTAGCTGCTACTTCGGCTGTTGCTCTGGCCTGAAGCGGGTGCAGGGTGCAGCCCTGCCGAACCCTCACTTCACCCAGCGGTCGATCTCGCCGTGCGCGAACGGTCCCAGCTTCGCCTTCACCATGCGCCCCTGCGCATCGAACAGCACGCTGTAGGGCAGCAGGCCCTGGGTATTGCCCAGCTGCACACTGGCATCGCGCGGGCCCGGCGTCTCGATCACGATCGGGTAGTCCACCGGCACCCGTTGCAGGAAGCGGCGCACGTCCTCCGGCGTATCCAGGGCCAGACCCAGCACCTGCACCCCGTCGTCGCCCTGGGCATGGGCGAAACGGGCCAGTTCAGGCATCTCCTCCACGCACGGCGCGCACCAGCTGGCCCAGACGTTGACCAGCAACGGGCGACCGCTGAAGCGCTGCTGCAGGTCCAATGGCCGGCCCTCGAGGTCGGGCAGCGACAGGGCCGGCATCCGGTCTCCGGCCTGCAGTGGGGGCGGTGCAGGCACGGCTGCAGGTGCAGGCGTTGCGGCAACCGGGGCCGCCGGGGTGGGGCCCAGCCGGTGCCCGGCCCACAGGCCCAGGCCGGCGGCCAGTACCGCTGTCCACAGCAGCGCTGGCCGTTGCCACTTCATCGTGCGGTGCGCAGCAGCGCTTCCTCCACCACCGCCTGGGTCAGCAGGGTCGGCAGCACGGTCGGCGGTGCGCCGGGGCCGTACACCACGTACAGCGGCACACCCACCGCCTTGTGCTCTTCCAGGAACGTGGTGATCTGCGGGTCGACATTGGTGTAGTCACCGCGCATGTATACCGCGTTGGTGCGCTTGAGCAGCTCCTTGAACTCCGGGCGCGACAGCACCGCACGCTCGTTGGCCTTGCAGCTGACGCACCAGTCGGCGGTCATGTTGACGAACACCACGCGGTTGTCGGCGCGCAGGCGGTCCAGCAGTTGCGGGGAGTATTCGACCACGTTGTCGCTGGCCGCCTGCGCCGCCCGCGCCGGTGGTTCCAGCTGGGTCACGCTCCATGCCGGCACCAGTGCGCCGATCGCCAGCAGGACGCCCAGCAGGGTCACCGCCCGCGAGCCGGTCCAGCGGTTGCGTTCGAACAGCCACAGGCCGAAGGCGAACAGCAGCAGGCCGCCCAGCACCAGCGCCATGCCGTCCACGCCGCGCTGCTTGCCCAGCACCCACAGCAGCCACAGCGCGGTGGCATACATCGGGAAGGCCAGCACATGCTTGAGCGTTTCCATCCACGGGCCCGGCTTGGGCAGGCGGCGCGCCAATGCGGGCACGAAGCCGACCAGCAGGAACGGCAACGCCAGGCCCAGGCCGAGGAACAGGAAGACCGTCATCGCCTTCAGCGGCGGGGCGATGAAAGCGTAGGCAATCGCCCCGCCCATGAACGGGCCGACGCAGGCGCTGCCGACCACACAGGCCAGCGCGCCGGTGAAGAAGTCGCCGGCGGGACCGCTGCGGCTGGCCAGCGACTGGCCCAGATTGCCGATGCCGCCACCGAGGGTGAACACGCCGGACAGGCTCAGGCCCACCGCGAACATGATGTAGGCCAGCGTGGCCACCACGCCCGGATGCTGCAGCTGGAAGCCGATACCGACCGCGTTGCCGATCGCGCGCAGGCCAACCATCAACGCGCCGATCACCGCGAACGCGACCAGCACGCCCAGCGTGTACCAGAGCGCGTGGCTGCGTGCGCGCTGCGGGCTTTCGCCGCTCTGCGCCAGGCTCAGCACCTTCAGCGACAGGATCGGCAGTACGCACGGCATCAGGTTCAGCACCAGGCCACCGGCCAGCGCCAGCAACAGCACCCACACGAACGAGCGGTCCGGATTCGGCGTGCTCGCCGGTGGGCGCGTGCGCAGGGCGTTGTCACCGCGGGCATCGGCGGCGAACTCATTGCCGGTGCTGGCCCCCGCAGCGCCGGCGGCAAGCGGAGCGCCGGCATCGGTGTTGGGTACGGTCGGCAGCAGGCGCAGCGTGGTGCCATTGGTGCCTTCGCGCGCCACTCCGGTGGCGGCGGGCAACGGGCTGATCACCTCGGTGCGTGGCGGTGCCTGGTCGGCGCTGGCATTGATCTTTCCCGCCGGGATCGACAGCTTCACCCGCCGCGTCATCGGCGGATAGCAGATGCCATCGGTCTGGCAGCCCTGGAAGGTCACCACCAGGGTGCTGTCGACCGCCTCGGATACCGTGCGGCGCAGTGGCAGCGGCACTTCCACCTGGTTGAAATACACCGAGACATCGCCGAAGTGCTCATCGCGATGCGACTGCGCGGCCGGCCAGCGCGGCTTGTCGGCCAGTACGCCGGCGCTGCCTTCCAGCTTCAGCGAGGTGCGGTCGCGATACAGGTAGTAGCCCGGCGCGGGGCTGAAGCGCAGCAGCAGGGTGTTGCCATCACTGGCGATGGCATCGAAGCCGAACGCCTGTTCCGACGGCAGCGGCAACGCCTGGCTGTTGCTGGCGGCGCCCGGCAGGCGCAGGCCGCCGCCGTTGCCGGCACCGGCCAGTGGGTTGTTGAACGGGCTGGCGGCACCGGTACGCGCGGCGGGTGCGGCAGCCTGGGCACCGCCACCGGGCAGGGTGACCTGCACCACGCGCTTCTGCGGTGGGTAACAGACCCCCGCATCGGCGCAGCCCTGGTAGCGCACTTCCAGGCTGATGGTGCCGGCCGCGTCGGTCGGCACGCCGGGCAGGGTGGCCAGCAGGCGCTCGCGATAGGTTTCAACTTCGCCGAAGAAGTCGTCGTGGTGCTTGTCGCCCTTCGGCATCTGCAACGCGCCGGCGTTGAACGCCGGGTCGGCCTTGACGCTGGTGCGGTGGCGATACAGGTAGTAGCCCGGTGCGATCTTGAACTGCAGTTGCACCTGGCCGCGCTCGGAGGCGGTGGCGGTCAGCGCGAACGCCTGGTCCACCGGCAGCAGGTCCTTCTCATCCAGCGCGAACGCCGGCAGCGAGAGCCACAACAGGGCGCACAAGGCAGCGCCACGCGCAAACAGAGTCTTCAATCAGTGTCCTCCCGGGTCTGTGCCCGGATCCAATCCAGATACGCCGGCAGACCGGCCCGGGTTTCGACCGCGATGCACTCCGGGAGTTCATACGGATGCAGTTCGACGATCCGGGCGATTGCGTCATCGACGCGGCTCGCGGTGGTCTTTACCAGCAGCTGCAGCTCGGCGTCGGTGGTGACCTCGCCCTGCCAGCGGTAGGTCGACTGCGCCCCCTCGAGCCGGGTCACGCATGCGGCCAGGCGCTCGCCGACCAGCGCGTGCGCGATGCGCTCGGCACTGGCCCGGTCCGGGCAGGTGGTCAACAGCAGCAGGACAGGTTCGACGGTCGACATGACCGTCGAGTATAGGGCCCCTGTCCGGCCGGGTCAGGACCGGACAGGGGCGATTGCAACTTCTTGGAGGCGGACTCAGTTGGCCAGCTGGCAGGTGGCCGGCTTGGCCGAAGTGAACAGGCCCGGGGTCGCCCACTCGGGGTGGTCGATGAACGGGTTGCGGTTGCCCTGGAAGCTGTAGACCACGTCGTTGCGGGCACGCTCGGCATCATCCGGCGGATCGGACAGGTGCCAATCGATCAGCGTCGACAGCAGGCCCATGTAGGCCGGCGAGCTGCTGGTCTTGACGATCTTGCTGCGGTCGTCGGTCAGCTCCAGGTCCGGCTCGGACTGGCCGGTTGCCGCGTCCTTGCCGCCCTCATAGCGGATCGCCATGTACATCACCGCACGCGCCATATCGCCCTTGCGCTTGCCCCACACCTCGAAGGTGCCGGTGTTGCCGTCCGGCGTGCGCACCCAGTTGGAATTGCCCGGGTAGCCGCCGCTGCCGCCGCCCTGGCCGTTGTTGGCCTCGGTGGCACGCTCGCCGCAGCCGGCGTCGCACTTGGCGAACGGCTTGTTGCCACGGTCGGCGTTCCACTGCGCATCGGTCAGGTACAGCATGTGGGTGTCGGTATACGGCGCGTACGGCAGGCCCTTGTCACCGGTGGTGCTGGCAAAGCCCAGCGAGTTCGGCCAGGTGTGCTCGCGGTTGTACTTCAGGCCACTGCCGCTGCCGGCGCGATCGGTCACCTTGGCGTAGCTGCGGTTGCGGTACGCATCGAGGATCCTGCCACTGTTGTTCGGGTCCTCGTCGGCGATCTCCAGGATGGTCCAGGTGCTGGTGCCCGAACCGCTGTACGGGTAGGCGGTGTGGCCCTTGATGGTGGCGTGCAGCGAGCAGCGCAGCTGGCTCGGGCTGGAGGTGTTCACCTTCGAGTAGTAGCCGGCCGGTACGCCCGGATTGCCAGGGTCGGGGTTGCCGCCGGTGCTGGCCACGGTGAAGGCGATGCGGCTGTCGGCGGCCGGGTGCGCGCCCTGCAGGTCGCTGATGCGCGCGGCGCGGATGTCGAAGCGGCAGGCTTCACCGGCCACCAGCGCGGTATTCGTGGACAGCTTCACGCTGCGGCCGCTGGCCGGGAAGGTCAGCGGCACGCTGCCGGAGGTGCCGCAGCTCAGCGCGAAGGCGCCACTGGCCAGGTTCACCGTCTCGCTGAACACCACTTCCAGATCGGCCGCGGCCGGGAAGGTGCTGCTGCCCTGCGCCGGGGTGGTGGTGGACACCGACGGCGGCGTGTTCGGGCCCGGGGTGCCGCCGCCGCTGAAGGTCTGGCCGTTGTTGCAGCTGCCGAAGGTCTGCCTGGCCGACTCGGCCCAGGTGAAGTGGGCGTACTGGCTGCCGCTGCCCGTCAGCTGCAGCGAGGTACCCGGCGCGGTGCTGTTGGTCTCGGCCACCGGAATGTTCTGGCTGGTCATGCCGGCGGCAGGGCCACCGGAGGCGGTGATGGCGCCCTCGTAGCTGAGGAACTGGACCACCTTGCCGCTGGCATCGACCAGGGCGATGCCGTCGTTCGGGCCGTTCTGCAGGCCGTTGGTCGGGTAGCTGACCACGGCGATGCTGGCGCTGCCGCAGCCGGCGGCGCTGCCGGCCGGGACCGGGTTGTTGGCGTAGACCGTGGCGGCCGACGGATTGCTGCCGTTGTACAGGTACAGGCGGTAGCCGGACAGATCCTCACCGGCGGTGGCCACCACCTCGATCGCTTCGCCGACGTCACCGGCGGCGGTGCTGTCGTCGTAGTGCAGTTCGTTGATGAAGACCTCGGCCTGGGCCGGCGCGGCGGCCAGCGCCAGCAGGCAGGCGGCGGCAAGCGGGGACAGCAATCGCATCGACAACTCCTTGTGATTGGGAATGCGCGGCCGAGCCTAAGGCCGATCCGGTGACACTTTGTCGTAAATGAACGTCAGATATCTGACAGTGCGACGCTGATCACCAAAAGTCGAGGGTGTCGGCGCGCGATTCGACGCGTTTCACCGGGCTGAACGTCTTCATGCAGGGCCGCATCGTGCGGCCTGGCCGCGACGAAATTTTTTCCGGGACCGCCCTTGAAAGGTCCGGGGCCAGCTCCATCTCTGTCCTGCTCCCGATTCGTCGGGCTTTTTCGCGAGCAATGCTGGCAGTCACCTGGGGTGAGTGCTAACATCGCCAGACTTTTTCAGACCAATCAATAACTTAAGAGGTCTCTCATGAGCATCAAGCCGCTGCACGACCGCGTTGTGGTCAAGCCGATCGAAGCCGACGAAATCTCCGCCGGCGGCATCGTGATCCCGGATTCGGCCAAGGAAAAGTCCACCAAGGGTGAAGTCGTGGCCGTCGGCCCGGGCAAGCCGCTGGACAACGGCAGCGTGCGCGCGCCGTCGCTGAAGGTCGGCGACAAGGTCATCTACGGCCAGTACGCCGGCAGCTCGTACAAGAGCGAAGGCGTCGAGTACAAGGTCCTGCGCGAAGACGACGTGCTCGCCATCATCGGCTGAGCCTCGACGCGACCTGCTTCATCCCCTGATTCCAAACACCCAGCCGCCGGGCATGGCCCGGCGCTACCAATGAGGTAACTGCAATGGCTGCCAAGGATATTCGTTTCGGTGAAGACGCCCGTTCGCGCATGGTGCGCGGCGTCAATGTTCTCGCCAATGCCGTCAAGGCCACCCTGGGCCCGAAGGGCCGCAACGTCGTGCTGGAAAAGAGCTTCGGCGCTCCGACCATCACCAAGGACGGCGTCTCCGTCGCCAAGGAAATCGAACTGGCTGACAAGTTCGAGAACATGGGCGCACAGATGGTGAAGGAAGTCGCCTCGCGCACCAATGACGACGCCGGCGACGGCACCACCACCGCCACCGTGCTGGCCCAGGCCCTGATCCGCGAAGGCGCCAAGGCCGTGGCCGCCGGCATGAACCCGATGGACCTCAAGCGTGGTATCGACAAGGCCGTCGTGGCCGCCGTCACCGAGCTGAAGAACATCTCCAAGCCGACCGCCGACGACAAGGCGATCGCCCAGGTCGGCACCATCTCGGCCAACTCGGACGAGTCGATCGGCCAGATCATCGCCGATGCGATGAAGGAAGTCGGCAAGGAAGGCGTCATCACCGTTGAAGAAGGCTCGGGCCTGGACAACGAGCTGGACGTGGTCAAGGGCATGCAGTTCGACCGCGGCTACCTGTCCCCGTACTTCATCAACAACCAGCAGTCGCAGACCGCTGACCTGGATGACCCGTTCATCCTGCTGCACGACAAGAAGATCTCCAACGTGCGTGACCTGCTGCCGGTGCTGGAAGGCGTCGCCAAGGCCGGCAAGCCGCTGCTGATCGTGGCCGAAGAAGTCGAAGGCGAAGCGCTGGCCACCCTGGTGGTCAACACCATCCGTGGCATCGTCAAGGTCGTGGCCGTCAAGGCTCCGGGCTTCGGCGACCGTCGCAAGGCGATGCTGGAAGACATGGCCGTGCTGACTGGCGGCACCGTGATCTCCGAAGAAGTGGGCCTGTCGCTGGAAAAGGCCACCATCAAGGACCTGGGCCGCGCCAAGAAGGTGCAGGTCTCCAAGGAAAACACCACCATCATCGATGGCGTGGGTGACAAGGCGGCCGTCGACGCACGCGTCGGCCAGATCAAGACCCAGATCCAGGACACCTCCTCCGATTACGATCGCGAGAAGCTGCAGGAACGCGTGGCCAAGCTGGCCGGCGGCGTTGCCGTGATCAAGGTCGGCGCCTCGACCGAAATCGAAATGAAGGAAAAGAAGGATCGCGTCGACGACGCCCTGCACGCTACCCGTGCAGCCGTTGAAGAAGGCGTGGTCCCGGGCGGCGGCGTGGCCCTGGTCCGTGCGGTCACCGCGCTGGCCGGCCTGAAGGGTGCCAATGAAGACCAGAACCACGGCATCCAGATCGCCCTGCGCGCGATGGAAGCCCCGCTGCGCGAGATCGTGGCCAACGCCGGTGAAGAGCCGTCGGTCATCATCAACAAGGTCAAGGAAGGCACCGGCAGCTTCGGCTACAACGCCGCCACGGGCGAGTTCGGCGACATGCTGCAGTTCGGCATCCTGGACCCGACCAAGGTGACCCGCTCGGCGCTGCAGAACGCGGCCTCGATCGCGGGCCTGATGATCACCACCGAAGCCATGGTTGCCGAAGCTCCGAAGAAGGACGAGCCGGCCATGGGTGGCGCCGGTGGCATGGGCGGCATGGGTGGCATGGGCGGCATGGACTTCTAAGTCCCCGCGTTGCCGATGCACCAGAAACCCCGCCGCAAGGCGGGGTTTTTTTGTGGGCGCGCTGGGCAATGCGGTCAGCGCACGAACGGCTTGTTCGCCCCGTATTCCCATTCCCACGGCACGCCGGTTTCACCCAGCACGAAGCGCACCAAGGCCGGGAACGCCGCCTCGGCGCGGACATCGTTGCCCAGGATCACCACGCAGCGCTGGCCCTGTTCGATGCACACCAGCGTATTGCCCACCGCATCATCATGGCCGCCCTTGTAGAAGCCGGCCCCCTGCGGGCCCTGGAACGTCACCACGCCCAGCCCCGCCGCCAGGTTCCGGTGCCGTTGTGCAGGCGGCAGCTCTGGCTGCAGGGTGGGGAACTGGCTGGCGGTGGTGATCGGCAGCTGCGGCCGCACCAGCTCCCGGCGCATCGATGCGGACAGCCCGTCGCCACGCACGTAGCCGGCGGCGAAGCGGGCCATGTCGGCGATGGTGGTATCCATGGACCCTGCCGCACGTACGCGGCTGCGCTCATCGTGCGGTTCGGTCGCGCCTTCTGCCGTCCAGCCATCGGCCAGGTTGGCGGCGAAATCCTCACGCCACATCATGCTGGTGCGGGTCATGCCGAAGCGGTCGAACACCTGCCGCTGCATCAATGTGCCGACGTCCTGGCCCAGCCGCCCACGCTCGATCACGAACTGCAACAGGATCAGCCCTTCGCCGGAATAGCCGTAGCGGCTGCCCGGATCGAAGTGGAACTTCAGGCGGCCATCGGGTTCCAGGAAGCCGAAGTTGGCAAAGCCACTGGAATGGTTGAGCAGCAGGCGCGGGGTGAGCTGGCGCCAGCGCGCATCATCGGCCAGCACGCGGTAGTCGGCGTACTTCTTCGGCTCGGGCGCATAGTCCGGCAGGGGCTTGTCCAGCGCCGCAGCGATGCTGGCATCCAGCTCGATCTTCCTGTCCTGCGCCAGCTGTGCGACCAGGTGGCCGAACGCCATCTTGGTCAGCGACGCGGCATACATCACGGTGTCGGTGCGCAGCGGCTCGCCTGCGGCATTGCGCTCGCCGTAGGCGGCCACGTGCACCACCTTGCCGCCATCGATCACCGCCAGCGCCATGCCGCGCGCGTGCGCGGCCCGCATCAGCCGCTGCGCTTCGGTGTCGATGCGGGCCGGCGTGGGTACCGGAGGTGGGGCGGCCAGCACGGCCAGCGGGAACAGCGTCAGCAACAACAGGGCAGCACGGCGCATGCGTGGACCTCCTGGCGGGACGTGGCGCGATGCTACGCCAGCCGGTCGCCGGCGTCATGGCCCGGCCTCAGCTGTCGGACGGGCGGCGCAGGCAGATCCGCGCCGCGCCGGTGCTGATGTCGACCTGGCCGCCGCGCATGGCATCGGCGCCGAGGATCAGCGCGGGGCGCTTATCCAGTCCGATGGCCTTGAACACCGGCAGCTCGCTGATCCTGACCTCCATGGCCGGGTGCTGCCAACCGGCGCTGTGCATGCCGGGCAGGGTATACAGCCAGGTCGGGTGCGGCTTCCCGCCCAGGCCTTCGGTGCCATTGCTGCGCACGCGCACGCGCGGATCGCTGCCATCGGTGCGCAATCCCAGGGCGCGCGCAGCGGCATCGTTGAGTACGGTCTGCGCGGCGCCGGTATCGACCACGGCCACGGCAGCGATGTTCGTTCCGCCGAAGGCAAGGGTGATGAATCCGAAATCGCGCAGGCCCTCGGCGCGGTCCGGCATTGCATTGGACTGGCAGCTGTCATCGTCGAAGGGGAGGGTGCCGGTTCTCGACAACGACAGCTCACCTCGAACGAAGTCCCACCGGGTGTCCCAGCGTGCGGTCAGGTCATTGCCGACCAGGCCGTCGATGGCGGGATCGTCGCCCTCGGTCAGCGACGCCAGATCGGCCTGCAGCGCGCTGGCCTGCAGCAGCCAGCTACCCAGCTGCCACGTGGTGGTGCGTATGCGCCGCAGCTGCGCGCCCGAGGTACTGGCGCCCTGCGCGATCGAGACTTCGGCCTTGCCATCGACGAGGCCATATCGGCGTGCCACACGACCATCAACCAGTGTCGCGCCTGCGGCGCTGTCGACCACGAAGCGCAGCGGTTCGGCCCGGCCATCCAGCGAGAGCGCCACGGTCGGGTGCCCGCCCTGCATCCACATCGGCAGTACATGTTCGGGGGTGCCGGCGGCCAGCGTGGGGAAGGCGGCGGCAAGCAGGGGCAGCAGGGTGAGGCGCACGGGAAGTCTCCGGGGTTGAACGGGGAGGCCCATTGGCGCGCATCGGCGTATCGCCGGAACATCGGCGTTGATACCGTCCTGATACACACCTGCACGATACTAACCGCATGAACACTCCAGCCCGGGTCATCGTTGTCGATGACGATGCCAGCATCCGTGATGCCATTGCCGACTGCCTGCTGCTGCACGGCTACCAGGTGCGCGCGGCCGCCGATGCCGCAGCGTTGGATGTGCTGCTGCAGAGCGAGCGCCCGGACGCGATCATCCTGGACTGGATGATGCCCGGCGAGGATGGCCTGTCGGTATGCCGCCGGCTGCAGGCGCGCGCCATTCCGATCCTGATGCTGTCGGCAATGGGCACCGCGCCGGACCGGGTGATCGGCCTGGAGATGGGGGCCGATGACTATCTGGGCAAACCCTTCGATCCGCGCGAACTGCTGGCGCGGGTGCGCGCACTGCTGCGCCGGCAGGACAAACTGCGCACCCAGGTAGCCAGCGAGCTGCGTTTCTGCGGCTGGCGATTGTTTCCCGAACAGCGCCGCCTGCTTGCCCCCGATGGCGGCGAGCTGGCGCTCAGCCGTGGCGAGTTCGCCTTGTTGCTGGCGCTCGCCGAGCGTGCCGGGCGGGTGCTGGGGCGCGAGCAGCTGCTGTCGTTGACCCGTGGCGAGGACAGCGAGAGCGTCGACCGTGCCATCGACCTGGCGATCAGCCGCCTGCGCCGCAAGCTGGGCCAGGCAGCACCCGGCGCCGAGGCACTGGTGCAGACCCTGCGCGGCGAAGGCTACCGCTTCGACGCCGAGGTACAGGTGCTGTGAGGGCGCGCTGGTCCACCGCGCGCTGGATCGCGATGCTGGCCCTGGCCAGCCTGCTGCTGGCGACCCTGGTCAGCGTGGCGGTAGTGGGCTGGATGCCGCGACCGGCGCCGCCGCCGATGCGGCTGGACCAGGCCATGCAGGTGCTGCGTGGTGAACGCTCTGCCGCGGCGCTGGGCCTGCACCTGGAAACCCGCGTGTCTGCACCCGAGGGCATCAGCAATGACTGGCTCACCCATCTGGTGGCCGCGCAGCTGGGGCAGCCGCTGGAGCAGGTGAAGCTGGTCTGGAGCAGCCGCGGCAAGGCGCCGGAGGTGCAGGTCATCGAAGGCGGCGCTGTGCTCGACGCCAAGGCGCGTGCGGATGCGTTGCAGGCACAGGTCGCGGTGCTGACCGCCATGCAGTGGACGCCGTTCGAACTGGCCGTGCGCCGGGCCGATGGTCGATGGCAGGTGGTGGGCAGCGACCACAGCGATCTGGCAGCGTGGCGCCGGCAGGTCGTGCTGGCGCTGGTGGCGGGAACCGTACTGCTGGCACCGCTGGCCGCCTGGGCAGCGATCCGCCTCGGCCGACCCCTGCGGCGGCTGGCCGAGGCCAGCGCCAACGTGGACCTGCAGGCCACTACACCGCTTCCGGACGATGGCCCGCGCGAGGTGCAGGTACTGGCCCGCGCGATCAGTGCCGGGCGCGAGCGGTTGCACGAACAGGCGCAGGAGATGACCCGCATGCTCGCTGCCGTCGCGCATGATCTGCGCACACCGTTGACCGGCCTGCGCCTGCGTGCGGAGTTCGCGCCACCGCAACAGGCGGCGCGGATGGTGGCCGACATCGAGCGCATGGACACGATGATCGAGCAGGTGCTCGACTATGCACGTGGTGAGCTGCAACCCTTGCAGATGCGCCCACTGGACCTGGCCGCGCTGCTGGAGGAATGCGTGCAGAGCGCGCTGCTACGCGGCGTCGAAATCTCCCTCGATGGGCCGGATGCGCTGCCGTGGCAGGGCGACGCGCTGTTGCTGCGGCGGGCGATCGACAATCTCATCGACAACGCCGATCGCTACGCGGGCGTGGTAGAGCTGCGGGCAGCTGTGTCCGGCAAGAGGGTGCAGCTGGACGTGATGGATCGTGGCCCCGGCATCGACGAGGCCGACCGTGCGCGCCTGCTGCAGCCATTCCAGCGCAGCGAGAGCTCGCGCAGCCGCGCCACCGGTGGCACCGGGCTGGGCTTGGCAGTCGCCGCCAACGCCGCGCGGCGGCATGGCGGCGAGCTGCTGCTGTTGCCCCGCGAAGGTGGCGGGCTGATCGCCCGGCTGCTGCTGGCCACGCATTCCTGACCTCAACGCCTGATCGACCTGAGCGTACTTTTCATATTATGATTAGGCGCCTAATCATAATGATGCGACCGATGATCGAAGCCAAGCACCATGCCCTGCTGGAGGAAGCACAGCGACGTGGTCACGCCAATGTCGCCCAGCTGCGTCTGTGCTTCCAGCTGCTGTCGCTGTCCTCGGCGATCGATCGCGACTGCGCCAGCCGGCTCGCGCCGCACGGGCTCAGTGAAGGCCGCTTCATCGTGCTGTTCCTGCTGCACGGTGCCGGTGGCACGCTGCCGCCGCATGAACTGGCCGAGCGCGCCGGCGTCACCCGCGCCACCATCAGCGGCCTGCTCGATGGCCTGCAGCGCGAAGGGCTGCTGCAACGTCGCAGCGATGCCGAAGATGGCCGTCGCCTGCAGATCGTGCTGACTGCGCAAGGCCGGCGCCTGGCCGAACGCCTGTTCGAACAGCACAGCAACTGGATCGGTGGCCTGTTCGACGGGCTGGATGCTGGCGAACAGCAGCAGCTTTCGCAGCTGCTGCACAAGGTCTGGCAGCACACCGATGCGGGTCGGGAGCCGGCAGCATGAGCGCCGCGATTCCGGCAGAGCGCCTTCGTGCGCTCAACACCGGCAGCACCGCCGCCACCCATCTGGCCGAATGCCTGGCAATGGACTTCGGTGCACTGCTGCCTGCGGTGGTGCCCATGCTGCAGGCGGCCGCCGTGCAACGCATGCGTGATGCAGCAGGCAAAGGCATCACCGTGCGCATGGCGTTGGCCGCGACGCTGCTGCGCGAAGCCGGGCAGGGTGATCCGCTGCAGTGGCAAGCGCACCCTTCCGACACCGTGCGTGGCTGGGCCTGCCATCTGATCGGCGGCGACAGTGCTGCATCCCTTGCGGCGAAGCTGCAGGCGATGCGTCCACTCGCCGATGACCCGCATTTCGGCGTGCGCGAATGGGCGTGGCTGGCACTGCGCATGGACATCGTGGCGGCACCGCTGCAGGCGCTTGAGCTGCTGCTGCCGTGGACAGATGAAGCATCGCCTTACCTGCGTCGCTTCGCCTGTGAAGCCCTGCGCCCGCGAGGCGTGTGGGCCACGCATATCGCGCTGTTCAAGCAGCATCCAGAACATGCATTGCCGATGCTTGAAGCCCTGGCCAACGACCCCGAGCGCTACGTGCAGGATTCGGTCGGCAACTGGCTCAACGATGCCGGCAAGACCCAGCCGCGCTGGCTGAGCGATCTGTGCGCGCGCTGGCAGCGTGGACACCACAGCAGCGCCAACGCCTACATCCGCAATCGCGCACTACGTTCGCTGCAGTAGTGCCGGCCGCTGGCCGGCAACCCTCAAACCCTCAAGGAAGAACGCCATGTCGCACACGCTCATCGAGCTCTACACCGCCACGCCCGCCTGGGCCGCACTGCCGCCCGAGCAACGCACCGCCTTCTTCGACCGCATCGGTGCGGGCATGCAGCATTTCGACCCGGCCCGCATCACGGCGGTAGCAATGGGCCGCGTTCTCTCCGGCGTAGCGCACGGTAGCAGCGAGCAGTTCTATGCTGTCTGGAGGTGCGAGAGCCGGGAAGACGCCGATGCCCTGGTCGAAGGCATTGCTGCCACCGGCTGGCATCGGTACTTCACCACCACCAACGCACTGGGTGCCGACGATGACATGGCACAGCACCTGACCGATCTGGCCGCGTTGTAGCAGCGCCTGCAGATGCCCACGGCACATGCGCCTGTCACCCGGACGCGATAAACAGTGCATTGCCCCTGTCATCCGCACGGAAGTCGATCATGCAGAGCACGCTCCAGGTAACGCTGTACGGCCCGCAAGGCGATACGCCCGCGCTGCAGCTGCCGCAGGTGGAAGGACCGTCGGTGGCGATCCCGGAACCGGTCCTGCGCCGGCTGGTGTCCGATCTCTACACCGCCCGTTCCCTGCTCAATCCCGAGCAGCTGGATGAGGCGCGGCAGGAGCTGGGGCGCGTGCTGGAGCGCTGGGCCGACATCCATGAGGGGTTGCTGCTGGATGTGGAAGTGCATGGCAAATGAGCGGTTTCGCGTGCCTGCGCGCCGATAGGCGGTGCGGGTGCGCACATCGCTGAACCGCTTCCCCAGTTGCGGATGAAACATTTTGCACTGCGCAAAAGCTGTGCTATCAATACACCCCATGAACGCAGCCCGCGCCAGCTTTTACTTTTGGTATTACTTTCCGAAGCCTCTGGCGGAGGAAGGATTGCGCTCACCCTGAAGAAAGCTTCAGACGCATTCCCGAAAGCCGCCAGCGAACCTGGCGGCTTTTTTCATGCCGCCACGCTGGGGACCCCCAACGTTCCGGAGAACCCCCGCAATGCCCCCGCACACCGACGACCTGCGTATCCGCACCATCGAACCGCTGACACCGCCCGCCCAGCTGCTGGCGATGCTGCCGTGTGACGATGAAGCTTCCGACACTGTCAGCGCCTCGCGCGCGGCCCTGCACCAGATCCTGCAAGGCCGTGACGACCGCCTGGCCGTGGTGGTCGGCCCGTGCTCGATCCACGACCCGAGTGCCGCCATCGAGTACGCCCAGCGCCTGAAGCCATTGCGCGATGCGCTGGCCGGTGAACTGGAAATCATCATGCGCGTGTACTTCGAGAAGCCGCGCACCACGGTGGGCTGGAAGGGCCTGATCAACGATCCGGACCTGGATGGCAGCTTCAGGATCGACAAGGGCCTGCGCATCGCACGTGGCCTGCTGCGCGACATCAACAAGCTCGGCCTGCCGGCCGGTGTCGAATTCCTCGACGTGATCTCGCCGCAGTACATCGCCGATCTGGTGGCATGGGGCGCCATTGGTGCACGCACCACTGAAAGCCAGGTGCACCGCGAACTGGCGTCGGGGCTGTCGTGCCCGGTCGGTTTCAAGAATGGCACCGACGGCAACGTCAAGATCGCCGCCGATGCCGTGGGTGCTGCTTCGAATCCGCATCACTTCCTGTCGGTCACCAAGCAGGGCGGCACCGCCATCGTGTCAACCACCGGCAACCCGGATTGCCACGTGATCCTGCGCGGCGGCAAGCAGCCGAACTACGACGCAGCCAGTGTGGCTGATGCCTGCCAGGCGCTGGCCAAGGCCAAGCTGCCGACACGCCTGATGATCGACGCCAGCCATGCCAACAGCCTGAAGAACCCGGAGAACCAGCCGACGGTGATCGAGGACATCGCCGTTCAGTTGGAAGACGGTGAACAGCGCATCGTCGGTGTGATGATCGAGAGCCATCTGGTCGGTGGCCGCCAGGAACTGGTCGAAGGCCAGCCGCTGGTCTACGGCCAGAGCATCACCGATGGCTGCATCGACTGGGACACCACCGTGACGGTGCTGGAGCGACTGGCTGCGGCCGTGCGCGCCCGTCGCGGAGTGAAGGTGTACGAAGCCGCCTGATGGGAGCCGCCTGAGTGCGGCATGTGTGTGGATGGCGGCCAGCGCCTGCGGGGGTGCGGCCGCGATCAGGGCCGGTCGGAGTTGGAGACCGGCCCGTCCGCACCGGCGATGCGCCTGGCGCTGCGTATGTGCGACAGCGCCAGGTACATCGCCGGGGTGGTGCAGGGCTCGAAGGGTGGCGCCGGGCCATGCCCGGCGAACACGCCATCGTTCAATGCACTTCGTCGTGATACACGAACTTCGGCATTTCCCAGCGGTAGTGGATCGCCAGCAGGCGCATCGCGAAGCCGCCGCCCAGGCAGCACAGGATGGCAGTGGCGTCGGCTACGCCCCAGTGCAGTAGCAGGAGATACGCCGCGCCGGTCAGCAGCGCGATGATTGCGTACAGCTCCTTCTGGAAGATCAGCGGCACCTCGTTGCAGAGGATGTCGCGCAGCACGCCGCCGAACGCACCGGTCAGCATGCCGGCAATCAACACGATGGGCGTGGCATGGCCCGCCTCACGCGCGATCGAGCAGCCGATCAGGGTGAAGGCGATCAGACCCAGGCCATCGAGCACCAGGAAGGTGCGGCGGAAGTGGTGCATCCAGCGCGCCACCCAGGTGGCGATCAGCGCCGCGCACACGGTGAAGCCCAGGTACTCGGGATGCTTCACCCAGCCCAGCGGGTAGTGGCCGAGCAGGATGTCGCGCAGCGAACCGCCGCCGAGGGCGGTGACGCAGGCGATCATGACCACGCCGAAGAGGTCCATGCGGCGGCGGCCAGCGGACAGCGCGCCGGTCATGGCTTCGGCGGAAATGGCGATCAGGTAGATGATGGAAAGCAGCATGGGGCAGGCTCCGGGCGCGGTGGGGCCGGCCATGCGCGTATACCGCCACTGCCTGCGCAATGACGTGATGACGATGACCGGTGCCGCTCCCGCTGTCCTTTTGCCTGAGAGTTCAGCGGCGTAGGCCGCGTGCCCCTTCGGCGGATCGTCCCGGGCATGCCCGGTGACCTCTCTCCAGCTCGGCGAGTCGAATGCATGGTTGGTGGGATTCCAGCCCACCGGCCTGAGCGATCATGGGAGCCTGCGCCTTCGGCGGGCGCCAGCGCGGCGCCTCTCTCCTGCATTCGGGCGCCAGTATATCCGCTGCAGTGCAGCACGGCATAATCCGGCCATGGCCCCGTCCCTCCGCCCCTGGTTCCTGTACCTGCTCGAATGCCGCGATGGAAGCTTCTACGCCGGCATCAGCACTGACGTGGACGCGCGTTTCGCTGCCCACCAGGCCGGCAAGGGTGCCCGCTACACCCGCGCCAGGCCGCCGCTGCGCATCCTGGCCGTGCGCGAATACCCGGACCGCGCCGCCGCCTCGCGCGCCGAATGGCAGCTCAAGCAGCAGCCGCGCGAACGCAAGCTGGCCTGGCTGCAGGCGCCTGCCGAGGCTGTTCTGTAGAGCCGAGCCCATGCTCGGCTGCTGGAGTGGCGACGAGGATCAGCCGAGCATGGGCTCGGCTCTACAGTAGATCCACGCCATGCGTGGATGGGCGCGTGCGCCCATGCCATGATCGCCCAGCCCTCAGCGCTGGAGACCCGGATGTCCGCCGTTGCCCTGTTGTTCGCTCTCTCCGCATCAACCAGCCCCGCCGCCGACCCGGCCACCCTCGCGGCCATCGAAGCGACCTGCCACGACTACGTGGACGGCCAGCTGGAAGCCGACCCGCAGCGCGTCGCCCGTTCCCTGCACCCGGATCTGGCCAAGCGCGCGGTGCTCGGCGATACGCCGGACGAACGACTCGGCCTGCGCCGGATGTCGAAGGAGGAGCTGGTCGCGCTGACGAAGCAAGGCGCACTGATGACCCCGAAGAATCAGTGGGACCGTCGCTGCACGGTGCTGGATGTGACCGGCAACGCCGCCTCGGTGAGGCTGGAAACGCCGTGGTTCGTCGACTACTTCCACATGGGGCGTTTCGAGCAGCGCTGGGTCATCGTCAACGCGCTGTGGTACCCGAAGCCGAAGGCGGAATAACCCATGCGCACTGCTGGCCGCGCATGGCTCGGCATCGCCGTGCTGGTCGCCGGCATCGTGCTGCTGCCTGGCCTGTTGTACCTGCTCGGGATGGCACTGGTGGACGGTCGACCGAAGCCGGCGGGCCGCGCCGCCAGTAATGTGGCAGCGTGCGGCACTGAACCACGAGCGGAATACCAGCCGATGAACCCATGGCGATTCACTGCCCAGTTCTTCGACAAGGACGTGATGAAGAAGGCGCCCGAAGTGGAGCGGGAAGCCCTCTGGATTGCCCAAAGCCACCTGTCGCAGCAGCCTCATCGCGGCATGCTGCGCCGGCATCTGAGCAGCGCAGCACTGACGATCTGGATTACCCGGCACTGGGGTGCGGCGCAGATTGCCGACACGGCGAGGAAGCAAGGCTTCTGCCAGCAATTCTCGCGCCCGCTGATGAAGTAGTGCCACGTCCTGCGTGGATGGCGTCAACGGGGTCGGAGCCCTTTCCTGCGGAAAGGGATCCGACCCTGCGGCTGCCGGCTCTACCGCTTCGGCCGCCGGTCGTCCTGGTCATCACCGAAGATGATGCGCGCGCTGCGCTGGTAGCTCCAGTACGCCACCGCCCAGTTCAGCAGCACCACGAGGCGGTTGCGGAAGCCGATCAGGAAGAACACGTGCGCGGCCAGCCAGAACCACCAGGCCAGCACACCGGACAGCTGCAGTCGGCCCAGGTGCACGATGGCGGCCATGCGGCCGATGGTGGCCAGGTTGCCGTAGTCGGCATACGTGAACGGACCGGGTTCGGGCTTGCCGTGCAGGCGCGCGCCGATCACCTCGGCCACGTACTTGCCCATCTGCTTGGCGGCCGGTGCCACGCCGGGTACAGGCTTGCCGTCGGCCTGGCTCAGTGCGGCCAGGTCACCGGCCACGAACAGCTCCGGGTGACCGGGCAGGGTCAGGTCCGGCTGCACCTGCACGCGCCCGGCGCGGTCCAGCGGCACCTCCAGCGTGCGCGCCAGCGGTGAGGCGGCCACGCCGGCGGCCCACACCACGGTGCGTGCCGGCACGAACTGATCGCCCAGCTTGAAGCCCTGGCTGTCGATGTCGCTTACCGGGGTGCCGGTCAGCACTTCCACGCCCAGCTTTTCCAGCTGCCGGCGCGCCTTCAGCGAAAGCACTTCCGGGAAGGAGGACAGCACGCGTGGCCCGGCTTCGACCAACCGCACCTTGGCGCTGGCCGGGTCGATGTGGCGGAATTCGTTGCGCAGCGTGTGCCGTGCGATCTCGGCCAGGGTGCCGGCCAGTTCAACGCCGGTGGGGCCGCCGCCGACGATGGCGAAACTCAACCACGCCGCCTTCTTGGTCGGGTCCGGCTCGGCCTCGGCGCGTTCGAAGGCCAGCAGCAGCTTACGGCGCAGCGCGATGGCGTCGTCCAGGGTCTTCAGGCCGGGCGCATCATCGGCCCACTGATCGTTGCCGAAGTAAGCGTGGGTAGCACCGGTGGCCAGCAGCAGGCTGTCGTAGTCCAGCGTGCTGCCATCGGCCATGCGGATCTGCCGGGCCTGTTTGTCGATGGCCACCACTTCGCCCAGCCGGACTTCCACATTGCGCTGGTGGCCGAGGATGTGGCGCAGCGGTGCGGCGATATCCGGCGCGGACAGGCCGGCGGTGGCCACCTGGTACAGCAGCGGCTGGAACAGGTGATGGTTGCGGCGGTCGACCAGGGTGATGCGTATGCGCTCGCGGGCCAGGGCACGGGTGGCCCAGAGACCGGCAAAACCGCCGCCGACAACGACCAGGTGGGGAACGCGCTCACGACTCATCGACTCACTCCAGTGGGGGCATTGGGGGAAGCGCCTGGCATCTTCGCACGCCGGCCGCCTGTCACGTCAGCGCCTGCAAGGATCGGCGATACTCGGGTTCAGGCACATGCCCCTGAGGAGCCCATGAGCGAACCGGAAAAGCGCATCGCCCTGTTGATCGACGCCGACAATGCGCCGGCCTCGAAGATCGACGAAGTCCTGGCCGAAGTGGCGCGCTATGGCGTGGCCAACGTGCGTCGCGCCTATGGCAACTGGAAGAGCCCGCGATTGAAGGGCTGGGAAGCGGTGCTGCACGAGTATGCGATCCGCCCGATCCAGCAGTTCGCTTACAGCAAGGGCAAGAATGCCTCGGACATGGCGATGGTGATCGATGCCATGGACCTGCTGTACGCGCGCAACCTGGATGGATTTGCCATCGTTTCCAGCGATGCCGATTTCACTCCGATGGTGATGCGCCTGCTTACCGACGGCGTGAAGGTGTATGGCTTCGGCGAGAAGAAAACACCGGAACCGTTCGTCAACGCGTGTTCGAAATTCACCTACCTGGAAGCGTTGGGCCAGACCCATGCCAGTGTGCCGGATGTCGAGCAGGCGCCGAGTGAGCAGACATCGAACGAGCCGCTGCCCAGCGACGATGCACGCCCGCGCAAGAGCGGCGCGGAAATGCGCAGCGACACCCGGCTGGTGAAGATGCTGAGGCGCGCGGTGTCGGCGGCCGAAGGCGAGGACGGCTGGTCGCATCTGGGGCCGGTCGGCAGCCAGATCGGCAACCAGGCCTCGTTCGATTCGCGCAATTACGGCTACGGCAAACTCAGTGACCTGCTGGCGGCCATTGGCCTGTTCGAGCTGAAGAAGGACGGCAAATCCTCCTACGTGCGCGCGCTGCCGAAAAAGAACCGGTAGTACTGGCCGCTGGCCGGCAATGCCCGGCCACCAGATCCAGCATCCAGCACGCACACACCCGCGCGGATCAGGCGTATCGTTGCCGCTCGCATTGCCAGCAAGGAAACCTGCATGTTGAAGATCTGGGGACGTCACAATTCCAGCAACGTCCGCAAGGTGTTGTGGTGTGCCGAGGAGATCGGCCTGCCCTACCAGTCCATCGAGGTGGGCGGCAGCCATGGCGGCACGCAGTCAGCCGAGTACGTGGCGATGAATCCGAACGGACTGGTGCCGGTGATCGAGGACCACGGCCTTCCGCTGTGGGAATCGAACACCATCGTGCGCTACCTGAGCGCACGCTATGCGCTGGGCACGTTGTATGCCGAAGACCCGATGGAGCGTGCGCAGGCCGAGAAGTGGATGGACTGGAGCACTTCGCGGATGGCGCCGCTGTACTCCGAACTGATCTGGGGCATCATGCGCACCGCCCCGGCCGACCGTGACGAGGCGCGCATCAATGCCGCCATCGTGCGTGCCGGAGACTATCTCGCCATGGCCAATGCCACGCTGGCCACCCAGCCGTGGCTGTCGGGCGCGAAGTTCGCGATGGGCGACATTCCGCTCGGTGCGCTGGTCTATGCCTGGTTCGAGCTGCCGATCCAGCGGCCGGAACTACCGCATCTGGCCGAGTGGTACGCCCGCCTGCGTGAGCGACCGGCGTACCAGCGTGGCGTGATGTCACCGATGACATAAGCGCCGGCGTTCCGGATAGCGGTGACCCCGCGGGTAGCGCCGGGCCATGCCCGGCGAACGCGGTGTACGAAGGTCCGCCGGGCACGGCCCGGCGCTGCGGTGCGAGGGGCCTCAATAAAGATCCGTTGGATCCACATCCAGCGACCAGCGCACCTTGCGTGCTTCCGGCAGCGCATACAGCTGCGGCACCAGCTGCGCCAGCACGCCATGCAGCGGGGGGCGCTGCGACGCCGACAACAACAACTGTGTGCGCTGGTAGCCGGCGCGGCGCGGCATCGGTGCCGGCATGGGGCCATACGCGTCCACCACCGCCTGTTCGCCCAGCAGCTGCCGTGCCGCCAGCAGGAAGGCATTGGCATGTTCGACCTGCTGCGCTTCGGCGCGCATCAGCGCCAGATGCGCGAACGGTGGGAAACCCGCAGCCTGGCGCTGGTTCAACTCAGCCTGCGCGAACGGGTGGTAGCCACCGCTGACCAGCGTTTCCAGCAGCGGGTGCCCTGGGTGGTGGGTCTGCAGCCAGACCTCGCCGGGATCACGTGCGCGGCCTGCACGGCCTGCAACCTGGATCAGCTGCTGGGCCAGTTTCTCGCTGGCGCGGAAGTCGGCCGAGAACAGCCCCTCGTCGATACCGACCACCACCACCAGAGTCAGCTTGGGCAGGTCGTGGCCCTTGGCCAGGATCTGCGTGCCGACCAGGATGCCGGGTTGGTCGCCCAGTTTCGCCAGCTGCTGCTCCAGCGCATCACGGCGTGAGGTGGTGCCGCGATCGATGCGGACCACCGGGAAATCGGCGAATGCGGCAGTGAGGTGCTCTTCCAGGCGTTCGGTGCCGATGCCCTGCGGTTGCAGGGCCAGGCTGCCGCAGGCCGGGCACGCCAGCGGTGCCGGCTGTCGCGCGCCACAGTGATGGCACTGCAGGCGACGGCCAGCGCCGTGCACGGTCATCGGCGCATCGCAGCGCTGGCACGGCGCAGTCCAGCCGCAGTCGTGGCACAGCAGCACCGGTGCGTAGCCACGGCGGTTCTTGAACACCAGCACCTGCTGGCCGCGCTGCAGGTGTTCGCCGATGCCGGCCAGCACATCGGCCGAGAGGCCGTCATGCAGTGGCCGCTTGCGCACATCCAGAATGCGCACGCGCGGTGGTCGTGCATCACCGGCGCGCTGCCTCAGGCGCAGGTGGGTGTAACGCCCGGCATAGGCGTTGTGCAGCGTTTCCAGCGAAGGGGTGGCGCTGCCCAGCAGCACCGGGATGCCCAGTGCCTTGGCCCGCACCAGGGCGAAATCGCGCGCGTGGTAGCGGATGCCGTCCTGCTGCTTGTAGCTGCCGTCGTGTTCTTCATCGACGATCAACAGGCCGGCCTGCGGCAACGGCGTGAACACTGCCGAACGCGTACCGACAATCACCCGTGCCTCGCCGCGCGAAGCCGCCGCCCAGACCCGCGCGCGCTCGTTGTCGTTCAGGCCCGAATGCAGCGCATGCACCGCGATGCCGAGGCGACCGCGGAAGCGCGCCAGGGTCTGCGGGGTGAGGCCGATTTCCGGCACCAGCACCAGCGCCTGCCGGCCTTGCGCCAGGCAGTGGATGATCGCCTGCAGGTAGACCTCGGTCTTGCCGCTGCCGGTCACGCCATCGAGCAGGAACGGCTGGAAACCTTCAGCAGCGTTGATCGACGCCACCGCCTCGGCCTGGTCGGGGTTGAGGGTGGGGCCGGGCAGCGGTTGCGCATGCTGCGGTGCCACGCTGAGCGCGACACGCTCGGCCAGTTCACGCTTGGCCAGGCTGCGCGCGGCGGTGCGCCAGTCCTGCATGCGTTCGCCCAGCACGTCTTCATCGACGATGGCCTCGGCCAGCAGTTCGGCCAATTGGCGGGGGCGGCTGCCGGCACGCAGCTTGTCGCGCTGTGCGCGGCCCTCGGCGGTCAGCTGCCAGCCCCAGTGATGGGTGTCGGGCAGCGGTTCGCCATGGCGCAGCGGGCCGGGCAGGGCGGTATTCACCACTTCGCCCAGCGGTGCGTGGGTATAGCGTGCCAGCCACTGCAGGCTCTGCCACAGTTCGCCCTGCAGCAGCGGCTGGCCGTCGCACCAGGCCAGCGCCTGGCGCAGCCCCTGGCCGTCTTCGCTGTGGCTGTGCCCGGCGACCACACCCACCAGTTCACGGTTGCCGAATGGCACCTTCAGGCGGCAGCCGACGGCCACCTCCGGGTCACCGCCCTGCGGCGACAGGTAGTCGAACAGGCGGGGCAGCGGGACGGGCAGGGCGACCTGCAGAGTCGGAATGGGGGCAAACATCGGGCCAGTGTAACGGGCCATGCGCACGCGGATGGCAGGCGCCGGAGGCGGTCGAGCGACGCCCCGGGAATCATAAATGTCACCTAAATATCGGTGTCCATTGGAGATTCAGTCTTATCCACACGTTCTGTGGATAACGTTGTGCGTTACCGGTCGACGGGCGCGTGTGAGGCTGATGGCGACAGCCTTGCCCTCGGGTTGGTCAAAAAATCGCCACACATTAAAAACCTTTGAAAACAGCAACTTGGGTGTGAAACATTGCTGAAACAGAGTGAATTCAGCTGGATGCCCCAGTTTTCCCCGCAGGGGGCGTGGTGCTGTGCACAACCTGCAGCACGAAGCAGCGGTTGGCGCAAGTCCTGCCGGGCGCCAATGGGCTGCCGCTATCATGCCGGCAGACCTTTGGAGTGACCGATGACAGCTGTGCCCGCCCCTGTTTCCTCGACCGCGGCCGGCGCGCTGGCGGCGTTCCTGCGCGGCGTCGAGCGCCGTGCCCTGGTGGTGGCCGAGCTGCAGTGCGGCGATGCCGCGCGTGCCGAGCAGACCCTGGTGGCCGTGATGCGTGCCTTCGCCGCTGTGGCCAGTGATCTGCCGATGGCGCAGTGGCCGACCCGGTTCTGGACCCTGTTGGGCCAGCGCCAGGCGCTGCGTGAGCCGGTGGGCGGGCAATGGCAGCCGCCGTTGGCGGCGCTGGGCGAGATGGCGCCCCTGCCGCGCCTGGCTCTGCTGCTGCGGGTGGGCGGCAGCCTGGACGAGGGCATTGCCATGCGCGTACTCGACCAGGACGAGGCGGGTTACCAGCATCTGCTGGCCGATGCCTGCCCGCGTGATGTGCATGGCCAGCCCGATGCCTCGGCCTGGCGCCAGTTGGCCGAACAGGTACAGGGGCGGATCCGTGACCTGCCGGCCAAGCGCCTGCAGCAGCTGCAGCAGCCGGCTGCAGCGGTGGCCAGCACTGAAGCCCCCACCACCAGTTGGCGCGCACCACAGCGCGACGAACGTGCGCCTGCCCATGGCAAGCGGCGGCGTCCGAATGCCAGGCCGCGCTGGCGCGGCCCACTGATCCTGCTGGTGACTGTGGCCGTGCTGCTGGTCGCCGCCCTCGGCTGGCGCCACTGGCAGGGCCATTCGTTCGGCAGTGATGCGCCGCTGCCCGAAGGCGTGGTGGGCGAGGCCGGTCCGGTCACAGTGGAAGCGCTGCCGCCGAGCACCGTCAACGCCCCTCCGGTGGCGACCCCGGTCCAGGCCGCGGATGACGCCACGATGCTGGGCGACCGCGACTATCCGCTGGTCGCCGACGCCGATCTGTATGCGTGGACGGCCGCCGGCGGACCGCTGCCGGTGGACGAGTCGCAATCCAAGCCGAGCCGGCCGGAGCCGGCCAGCACCACGCTGGAAACCGCCGCCGCCGATGAATAAGACCGTGTTCGCCAGCCTGCTGCTGGCCCTGCCGTTGTCGCTTTCGGCCGCGCCGCAGACCTTGAATGTGCCGTTGCCGGCACCGTCGCCGGCCGCACCGGCCGCGCTGCCGGCATCGACCGCTGCGCCGTCGGCCTTTGTCCAACTCGATGCGCAGCAGCAGCGCCAGCGCCGCGCCGACTACGCCGCCTGGCGCGCGTTGCCGGAAGGCGAGCGCGAGCGCATCCGCCAGGCGGCTGCGCGTTTCAATGCGCTGCCGGCCGACCAGCAGCAACGCCTGCGCCAACAGTTCCAGGCGCAGGACCAGGCCTTCCGTGAAGGCTGGCGGCTGGGCCCGCAGCTGGGTCTGGAGTTTCCCAAGCTGCATGGGCTGTTCGGGTTCGTGCCGCCGGAGCAGCGGGAGACCGCACTGGCCGTGCTGCGCCAGCTCAGCCCGGCGCAGCTGGCCCAGCTGACCCTGGTCGCGCAGCGCACGCCGCCGCAGGAGCGCGACGCCGTACGCAGCGCCTTCCTCGCCGTGCCCGCCGCCGAGCGCGACGCCTGGCTCAAGCGCCAGGCCGGCCAGTAAAAAAGGGGACGGAGGGGATTAAGTCGCATCCGGCACTAATGGGCCTGAAACGACTTAATCCCCTCCGTCCCCTTTTGTGCGGGGCTGCTGAACCCCGGCATTCACGCCATGTCATGGGAATGCGCGCGCGGCGCGCGTAAGATGACCGGCCGCAACCCGGTGCCTGTGCCCTTCGCGCGCAACCGTAGTTCGCGTCAAGCACCTTATGTCTACTGCAACCTCCACGCCGCGCTTCAGCAAGGAAGTCGGCGCCACCGGTCTGCTCGCCCTGCCGCTTGTGCTGGGCCACGTATCCACCGGTCTGATCTCCTTCGTCGACAACGTGATTGCCGGCCACCACGCCACGGCGACCCTGGCCGCGGTGACCATCGGTACCGCACTGTTGTGGCTGCCGATGCTGATCCCGATCGGCACGCTCATCTCGCTTACCGCCTCGGTCTCGCAGCTGCATGGCGCCGGCCGCGAGCGCGAGATCGGCCCGCTGTTCCGCCAGGCGTTGTGGCTGGCGCTGGGCCTGGGCCTGATCATGTTCACCTTCCTCACCGTGGTGCCGCCGCTGCTGCCGGCGTTCGGCATCGCACCGGACATCGTGCCGGGAGCGACCGCGTTCCTGCATGCGGTGCGCTGGGGCGGTCCGGCGCTCACCCTGTACTTCTGCATGCGCTACCTCAGTGAAGGCATGCACTGGACGCTGCCGACCATGCTGCTCGGTTTCGGTGGCCTGCTGGTACTGGCGCCAATGGGCTATGTGCTGGCCAACGGCAAGCTCGGTTTCCCGGAAATGGGCGCCGAAGGGCTCGGTATCGCCTCGGCGGTGATGATGTGGCTGCAGGCCATCGCCTTCGCCACCTACCTGTGGTTCACCAAGCGCTTTGCCCACCTGCAGCTGTTCTCGCATTTCGAAGGCCCGCGCTGGAAGGCGATCTGGGACCTGCTGCGTACCGGCCTGCCGATCGGCATCACCGTGCTGATGGAAGGCGGTCTGTTCATCGTCACCGCGCTGCTGATCGGCCGCCTCGGTGCCAACGAGGCGGCCGCACACCAGATCGCGATCAACGTCGCGCAGCTGTGCTTCATGATCCCGATGGGGGTGGCCGAGGCCACCACCGTGCGCGTGGGCCATGCGGTCGGCCGTGGCGATGGCTTCGGCGTGCGCCGTGCGGCGTGGGCCGGCTACGCGATCATCATGGGCACGCAGACCTTGTCGGCGGCGGTGCTGCTGTTCGGCCACGACGCCATCGTCGGCGTCTACACCAACGATCTGGCGGTGGCCGGGCTGGCCTCGACCCTGCTGCTGTATGCGGCGACCTTCCAGTTCCCCGATGGCATCCAGGTGCTGTCGGCCGGCGCGTTGCGCGGCCTGAAGGACACCCGCGTGCCGATGTTCATCGCCATGTTCGCGTACTGGGGCCTGGGCATGCCGCTCGGTGCCGGGCTCGGCCTGGGCCTGGGCATGGGGCCGCAGGGCATGTGGATCGGCCTGATCGTCGGCCTGACCGCCGCCGCCATCCTGATGGGCTGGCGCCTGCGCCGCAGCAGCCTGCGCATCGGCCAGTCGATGCTGTCCTGACCTTCTGCGCCCGCCATGTTCACCCCTGGCGGGCGATCCCCTGACTTGTGTCCGATGCTGCATCACGCGGCAGCGGCTATGCTGGTACCACGGCAAGAAGCCATCCGGAGCGTTCCATGAATCAACCCGTGCCCCCGCTGCCCCCGGCGCGTCGCAACCCCGTCGCCAGTTTCTTCATCGGGCTGTGGGACGTCATGAACTTCACCCGCCGGTTGATCCTCAACCTGCTGTTCTTCGGCCTGCTGTTCCTGCTGCTGGTGATGTTCATCGTCGCTGCCGGCATGGGCGCCGGTGCCAGCAAATCGCTGCAGGACCGGACCACCCTGGTGATCGCGCCGGAAGGCCGCCTGGTCGAGCAGTTCAGCGCTGATCCAGTCAGCCGCGCGCTGGCCAAGGCAGTGGGCGACAACAGTGCCGAAGAGATCCAGCTGCGCGACCTGCTGCGGGTGATCGAGTCGGCCAAGGAAGACAAGAAGATCGAGCGGGTAGTGCTGGAGCTGGACAAGCTGCAGCCGTCCGGCTTCGCCTCGCTGCGTGAAGTCGCCGCCGCGCTGCAGGACCTGCGCGCCTCGGGCAAGCAGCTGGTGGCCTACAGCGAGAGCATGGGCCAGTCGCAGTACCTGCTGGCCGCACAGGCCGATGAGGTCTACCTGGACCCGATGGGCTCGGTGGTGCTGGAAGGCCTGGGCCGTTACCGCCAGTACTTCCGCACCGGCCTGCAGGACAAGCTGGGCGTGGACGTACACCTGTTCAAGGTGGGCGAGTACAAGTCCGCGGCCGAGCCGTATGTGCTCGACGCCGCCTCGCCGGCCTCCAAGGAAGCCGACCTGTTCTGGATGAACGATGTGTGGCAGCGCTACCTGGGTGATATCGCCAAGGCGCGCCGCCTGGACCCGGCACAGCTGGCTGCGGGCATCGATACGCTGCCCGAAGGCGTGGCCGCCGCCGGTGGCGATCTGGCCAAGTTCGCCCTGCAGCAGAAGCTGGTGACGGCGCTGAAGACCCGCGAGGAATTCGAGGATCTGATGATCGAGCGCGGCGTGGCCGATGACGATGCCGACGGCGGTTTCCGCAATGTCGATTTCGGCGGCTACCTGGCCCTGCTCGACGCACGTCGCAACCCGGTGGACTCGCGTCCGCAGGTGGCCGTGGTGGTCGCCGCCGGCGAAATCAGCGGCGGTGACCTGCCTGCCGGTCGCATCGGTGGCGAATCGACCTCGGCGCTGCTGCGTGCTGCGCGCGATGACGAGAACGTCAAGGCGGTGGTGCTGCGCGTGAGCTCTCCAGGGGGCGAAGTCTTTGCCTCCGAGCAGATCCGTCGTGAAGTGGTGGCCCTGCAGGCTGCCGGCAAGCCGGTGGTGGTATCGATGGGCGACCTGGCCGCATCGGGTGGTTACTGGATCAGCATGAATGCCGACCGCATCTATGCCGATCCGTCGACCATCACCGGATCGATCGGCATCTTCGGCATGATTCCCAACTTCAGCCGCGCGCTGGACAAGATCGGCGTGCATACCGACGGTGTCGGCACCACCCGCTTTGCCGGTGCGTTCGATGTGACCCGCCCGATGGACCCGGCCGTTGGCCAGGTCATCCAGTCGGTGATCAACAAGGGCTACGCCGATTTCACCGGCCGTGTCGCCGAGGCCCGCAAGAAGCCGGTCGAGGCCATCGATGAAGTGGCCCGTGGTCGCGTGTGGAGCGGTGCCCAGGCCAAGGAGCGCGGTCTGGTTGACGCCTTCGGTGGTTTGAAGGATGCCGTGGCCGATGCGGCCGGCCGCGCCAAGCTCGGCAAGACCGACGCCTACCGCGTGCGCTACATCGAGAAGGCGGCCACGCCGTTCGCGCAGTTCGTCAGCGGTTTCGCCGGCAGCCGTGCCGGTGCGTGGATGCTGTCCGACTCGGGCATGGCGCGGATGATGCTGGCCCGCACGATGCCGGAAGTGGACACGCAGCTGCGTTTCGTCGAGAACGCGGCCCGCGAGAAGGGCAACGGCGCGCCGGTGAAGGCGCTGGCGTACTGCTTCTGCGGGTTCTGACCGGCAACGGTATCGAATGAGAACGCCCGGCCCAGGCCGGGCGTTTTCATTCATGGGGTCGGATCCCTTTGCGGCGCAAAGAGCTCTGACCCCACCGGTCAATGCGTCGCGTCGGCCTCGGCCTTGCGCTCGCGCGTGTCGCTATCGTCCAGGATCTTCTGCACCCCCTTGGCGCGGTCCAGTGGTTCGTTGATCGCGCGCGACATCGCTTTCGGCACCGGCGGCTGTTCCGGGTTCGGTGCGGGCGGGCGCTGGCAGGCACACAGCAGCACGGCAGCCAGCAGGGGCATGGACAGGTTCAGGATGCGCATGGCGGCACTCCATGACGGGCGTGCCCGCAGTGTCGCATCCCCGGCAGGGGGCCGCCGTGAGCGCGTATCCTTGCCGCATCGGAACACAGCGGGCGCGGCCCGGGAGAACACATGACCCAGCAACGGTGGCGCCTGGATGGCCAGACGGCCCTGATCACCGGCGCCAGCGCCGGCATCGGCCTGGCCATCGCGCACGAACTGGCCGGCTTTGGCGCCGACCTGATGATCGTCGGGCGCGATATCGACATGCTGGAGACCGCACGCGACGAACTGCTGGACGTGCATCCGCAGATGCAGGTGCATGCGCTGGCCGCCGATGTCTCCGATGACGAAGACCGCCGGCAGATCCTCGACTGGGTGGAAGACCACAGCGATGGCCTGCACATCCTGGTCAACAACGCCGGCGGCAACATCACCCGGCCCGCGACCGAATACACCGAGGACGAATGGCGCAACATCTTCGAGACCAACCTGTTCTCGGCGTTCGAACTGTCGCGCTACGCGCATCCGCTGCTGGCGCGCCACGCCGCGTCGTCCATCGTCAACGTCGGCAGCGTATCCGGCCTGACCCACGTGCGCAGTGGCGTGGTCTATGGCATGACCAAGGCGGCCATGCACCAGATGACCCGCAACCTGGCCGTGGAATGGGCCGAGGACGGTATCCGGGTCAATGCCGTGGCGCCGTGGTACATCCGCACGCGGCGAACCTCCGGCCCACTGTCGGACCCGGACTACTACGAGGAGGTGATCGACCGCACGCCGATGCGTCGCATCGGTGAGCCGGAGGAAGTGGCGGCGGCCGTGGGCTTCCTGTGCCTGCCGGCAGCCAGCTATGTCACCGGCGAATGCATCGCCGTGGATGGTGGATTCCTGCGTTACGGGTTCTGATCGCGGGTCTCGGGTCTCGGTAGTGCCGGCCGCCGGCCGGCAACTGCAATCCTCTGAACATCGTGTGGCTGCCGGCCAGCGGCCGGCCCTACCGGGTGGCGGTCATCCCGGCACCGGGCAATGGCTGGCCTCCAGCACACCCTGCAACCGCTCGCGCTCGCCCTGGGCATGTTCGCGGTTCTCCGGCGCGGCAAAGCGCTCGCGGCCGCGTGCGTCGCGGAAGCGCTGCTGCCAGCTGCCACAACGCTGTGCCTCGGGCAGCTCCTCGCAGGTGTCGCGCACCACTTCGCAGCTGGCCGCATTGACCGGCGTTGCACCACCCAGGCCCTGCACGGTCATCAGTTCGCAGCGTGCCGGCGAGGCCTCGTATTCGTGCAGGTAGCCGCCGCCCTGGCTGTCGGTGCACTGGAAGATCGGGGGCAGCGGCGGCCTCGGCGGCCCGTCGCTGGCGGCACGCGCCTCGGCATCGTGGTGCAGCGCTGCGCTGTCCAGGATCTGATCGCCGCCTTCGGCTTCCACCATGCCCGCTTCCATGATCGTGCGCCCTTCGTCCGCGCGCCGTGGCGCCGTCGGGGGCGCAGCCGGCGCAGCCCCTCCGCTGGCCCCGGAAACGGCGGCCGCGGCGGGATCCTGTACCGGTGAGGGTTCGCTCACGGCCGGTTCGGCATTGGCCGGCGCCGGTACGCGAAGAACCTGCTGCTGGCTGCCGGCCGGGCAGGGCGTACGTTGCAGGGTCGGAACGTCGCTGCTGCCGGAGGTGCAGCGGTAGATCACGCCTTCTTCGGCCATTGCAGCGCCGGGCAACACGGCCAGGGCCAGCCAGATCAGTCTGTTCATGCGTACAGCGTACAGGCTGCGCTCAGCGCTCGCAGTCCTGCGACAGGCGTGCGTCGATGCCGCGCTGTTCGGTGCTGATGGTGGTGCGTTCGCTCTGAAGCGCACTGTTGTAGCGGCGGTCCAGTTCCCAGCGGCGGTCACGCAGGCGTGCGCACACTTCCTGCTGCGGCAGGGCGTGGCAGGTGTCGCGCACCAGCACGCTGCCGGCCGGTATCTCCACGCCGACACCGACCGTGGGCGGACGATACCCGGCGCCTCCGCCGATGGGCCGACCCACCCGCCCACCGATGGACGGGCGCGGACCGGGATGGCCGCCGCCGGGGTACCCGTGTGGCAACCAGATGCTGGTCCACAACGGGACCCAGCGCGGATTGCCCTCGTTGCTGTCGCTGGTGTAGCGCCGGCCGTCGTCGCTCACGCATTCGTACATCGGCTGCGGCGGCTGGATGTAGACGTGGCGCACTTCGCGCCCGCCGATGGCCGGCGTGGCGCTGGGCGGTGGTGGCGGGGTGTCGCTGCTGACCACTCTCGGCGGCGGATCGCGCGGGCGCTGCAGGTCGCGGACTTCCTGCCGCCCGTTGCTGCAGGGTTTGTCCTGCAGGGCCACGGCACCGTTGCTGGCCACGCAGCGGTACACGCGCACGTCGTCGGCGGCCGGCGCTGCGCTCCACGGCAGCAGCAGGCACAGACCCAGGGCGGTGCGTGTCAGGTTCATGGCAGCAGGGTGCGGGATTGTCCGGAACCGTGCAATCGTCGGCTCACGAGCGCAGCACGTTGCCGCTGAGCGCATCGCGGATCGGTGTCGGCTGGGCCAGGCCGCCGGTCTGGCCATCAAGCACTCCGTCAAGCAGGCGCAGCAGGCGTGGATCCAGCTCTTCGCGGCGGCGCGCCGGCGGTTCACCGGCCAGGTTGGCGCTGGTCGACACCAGCGGGCCGCCCCAGGCATTGCACAGGGCGGCCACCAGCGGATGCGCGCTGATGCGCACGGCGATGCCGCTGTGCTCGCCGGTGATCCAGGGCTGCGCCCGAGGACCGGCCGGCAGGATCCAGGTGTTGGCACCGGGCCAGCTGGCCAGCACGGCACGTTGGCGGGCGTCGGGCAGCGCCTGCAGGCGCACCCAGCCTTCCAGCTGCGGCAGGTCGGCGGCGACCAGGATCATGCCTTTCTCGATGGGGCGTTGTTTCAGCCGCAGCACCATGTGCACCGCCGCTTCGTGCGAGGGATCGCAGCCCAGACCCCAGACCGCTTCGGTCGGGTAGGCGATCACGCCGCCGGCGCGGAGCGTGGCGACAGCGGAGTCCAGGGTGAGTTCTTTCATGACGGCAACCAGGCCCGACGTGGGCCTTCATTATCCCCCTGCGGCGTGCAGATGGGGTGGTGGGTGCGGACCGTTGGTCCGCACGCCTTGACCTTCATCCACGCATAGCGTGGATCTATTTTGCGGCTTTTTTCACCGCTTTCTTGGCCGCCTTCTTCACGGCCTTCTTCACCGCCTTCTTGGCCGGTGCCTTCTTGGCTGCCGCCTTCTTCGGTGCCGCTTCCTTCTTCACCGCCGCCTTCTTGGCCGGGGCCTTCTTCGCCGCGGCCTTCTTGGCGCCGAAGCCCTTGCGCACCGGCTTGCCGGTTTCTTCCATCAGCTGCTGCACCTCAGCCAGGGTCAGCGATGCCGGCTCGCGATCCTTGGGGATCTTGCCGTTCATTTTCCCGTCGCTGATGTACGGGCCGAAGCGGCCGTTCAGCACCTGGATGTCGCTGCCTTCGAATTCCTTGATGATCCGGTTGCGCGCGATCTCTTCCTTCTCTTCCACCAGGAACACGGCGCGGGCCAGGTCGATGGTGTACGGGTCGTCTTCCTTCTTCAGCGAGGCATAGGTGCTGCCACGCTTGGCGAACGGCCCGAAGCGGCCGATGCCGACACTGACCGGTTCGCCCTTGTCCTCACCCAGCGCGCGCGGCATCAGGAACAGTTCCAGCGCGTCTTCCAGGGAAATGGTGTGCATCGACTGGCCGGGGCGCAGCGAGGCGAACTTGGGCTTTTCCTCGGCGTCCTCGGCGGTACTGCCGATGGCCGCGTACGGTCCGAAACGGCCCAGGCGCACGCTCACCGGCTTGCCGGTCTTGGGATCGGTGCCGAGCTCGCGCGCGCCACTGGCCTCGGCGCGGTCGACCGATTCCTTCTTGTCTTCCACCAGCTCCTTGAACGGCTCCCAGAAGCGGGCCATCAGCGGAATCCACTCTTCTTCGCCACGCGAGACGGCGTCGAGCTCGTCTTCAAGCTTGGCGGTGAAGTCGTAGTCCACGTACTGGGTGAAGTGGCTGGACAGGAACTTGGACACCGCACGGCCGACGTCGGACGGGCGGAAGCTGCGGCCTTCCATTTCCACGTACTTGCGGAACAGCAGGGTCTGGATGATCGAGGCGTAGGTCGAGGGACGGCCGATGCCATACTCTTCCAGCGCCTTCACCAGTGCCGCTTCGGTGTAGCGCGGCGGCGGCTGGGTGAAATGCTGTTCGGCCAGGATGCGTTCCAGCGGGATGCGGTCGCCGGGCTTCATCGCCGGCAGCTTGCGGCCTTCGTCCTCGTCTTCGGCGCTCTTGCTGTCCTTGCCTTCCTCGTACACGGCCAGGAAGCCGGGCACCACCACGGTGGTGCCGCTGGCGCGGAACACGTGCTCGCTGCCGGCGGACAGATCGACGCTGACGGTGTTGAGCGTGGCCGGAATCATCTGGCAGGCCACCGCGCGCTTCCAGATCAGTTCGTACAGGCGGCGCTCGTCGTCGGTCAGGAAGCGGGCAACCTGGGCCGGGGTGCGCAGGGCGGAGGTCGGGCGCACCGCTTCGTGCGCTTCCTGGGCGTTCTTCGACTTGGTCTGGTAGGTGTTGGGCTGGTCCGGCAGCGAGGCGATGCCGTAGTCGCGGGCGATCACGTCGCGGATCTCGGCCAGCGCATCCTGCGACAGGTTCACCGAGTCGGTACGCATGTACGAGATCAGGCCGACCGTGCCTTCGTCACCGATCGCCACGCCTTCGTACAGCTTCTGCGCCACCTGCATGGTCTTGCGGGTGGTGAAGCCGAGCTTGCGCGAGGCTTCCTGCTGCAGGGTGGAGGTGGTGAACGGCGGCGCCGGGCGGCGCTTGCGCTCCTTGCTGGCCACATCGGTGACATGCAGCGAGCCCTGCGCGGCCTGCTGGATGCGCAGACGGGCGGCCTCGGCGGTGTCGCCGTCGGTGATGGTGAACTGCTCGAACTTCTGCCCGTCCAGCTTGATCAGCTTGGCATTGAAGTGCTGCGACGGGTGCGCGCACTCGGCGCCGATGGACCAGTATTCGCGGGCGATGAAGGCTTCGATCTCCTCCTCGCGCTCGACGATCATGCGCAGTGCCGGGCTCTGCACGCGGCCGGCGGACAGGCCACGCTGCACCTTGCGCCACAGCACCGGAGACAGGTTGAAACCGACCAGGTAGTCCAGCGCGCGGCGCGCCTGCTGGGCATCGACCAGGTCGCTGGCGATGGCGCGCGGCTGGCTGATCGCTTCCTTGATGGCGCGCGGGGTGATCTCGGTGAACACCACCCGCTGCATCGGCTTGTCCTTGACCAGCCCGCGCTCCTTCAGGATCTCGGCGATGTGCCAGCTGATCGCCTCACCCTCGCGGTCCGGGTCGGTTGCCAGCAGGATGTCATCGGCGCCCTTGGCGGCCTTGGCGATCGCATCGACGTGTTTCTCGTTCTTGTCGATGACGTCGTAGTGCATGGCGAACCCGTTGTCCGGGTCGACCGCGCCTTCCTTCGGAATCAGGTCACGCACGTGCCCATACGAGGCCAGGACGGTGTAATCCTTGCCGAGGTATTTGTTGATCGTCTTGGCCTTGGCCGGCGATTCGACGATGAGCAGGTGCTTGGGCATGGCAGCAGGGTCTGTGGGGCGAACCGTGGGGAAGGGGCCGCTAGGGTGGAGCAAACGGCCGCATTAGTGAAGCGGCCACGGGCAAATCCATAAACTGAACGCCCGGTACTGTGCCGGGCGTTCAGGTTTCACCTTGTTAGAGGAATCACGCCCGGGCGGCCCCTGTCAAGCAGCCAGGCGTGAGGATGGCCGTTCAGGAGGCCATCTTGGCGATGAAGCCGACCGCGAACACCAGCAGGGCCAGGCCGGCCAGCGTCAGCAGGCCGGTCACCACCAGGATCGCGATGGTGACCGCGCCCAGTTCGCGCCGTTGCAGGTGCGGCTGGTCGGTGAAGGCCCAGCGATCCACCACCAGGGTGTCGCAGATCATGTCGTGCAGGCCCTGCTTGCGCTCGGTGAAGGCGGCCATCAGGAAGCCGATGCCCAGGGTCACGCTGCTCAGCATCGCCGCCCAGTAGCGACCAAAGGCGCGGCCCTTGGTCAGGCGCTCGCCGTTGCTGCGCACCACCTTGATGCCGACCGCCATCTTGCCCAGCGTGGCGCCGCCCTGCGAGGCATGGAACCAGGTGTAATACGCCATGCCGATGCCGAGGTTGATCAGCGCGCTGGCCAGCTGCGCGACGATTTCGATGGCGGTATCACCACCGCCGAACGCACCCATGCTGGCGCCCAGCACGACACCGATGATGGCGCCGATGATGCCGCCGGGAATGGCCAGCACGAAGTAGTCGATCATGTAGGCGGCCACACGCTTCCAGAAGCCGGCGTAGACCACTTCGCCACCGGCGATCGGTTGGCCATGGCTGCTGTCGCCGGCAGCCGCAGGGGCGCTGTAGGGCGAGCTGCTGAGGGCGCCGGTGCCGGGCAGGGGCGCGCTGCCGTTGTCGATCGCGGCATAGTCGCCGCGCAGGTCGAAGCCGCCACTGGCGGCGGTCGTGCTGGCATCGGCCAGCGTCTGCAGGCCGAGCTCGTCGACCACCTGGCGCAGCGCGGCCCATTGCGCCATGCCCTCTCGCCAGACCAGGGTGTCCAGATTCAATTGGCCGCGCTGGAAGCGCTGGCGGATCTCCTGGACCGGCAGCGGGCCTTGGCGTTGCTGTCCTTCGGCGTAGTACCACTCGGTCATTGCATGTTCCCTGTAGGATCGTCCTTGGAAGCGCGGTCGTGCATGCGGCTCAGCCGCGGCACGACGGCGGCAGGTACTTGTTGTCGCTCTCGCCGCTGCATTCCCAGCGGCCGCTGTCGCGGTCGTATTCCAGCCACAGCAGGTCGCCGTCGATCTGCTTGCCCGGCGCGGCCAGTGTGGCTTCGATGCCGCAATGGCCGTTGTTGAAGCGGCCGATGTGCACGGCCGACAGGCCCACCTGGGTGAAGTCGCCCGGGGCCGGGAAACCGGCGTCGTTGGCGCCGGGGCAACGGCCTTCCTCATCGGCGAAATGCTGCACCTGGTCCTGCAACGGGTGCAGGGCATCGGCCGCGGCGGCGACCTTGGCACGCAAGGTGTACTCGTTGTAGGCCGGCAACGCGATCGCCGCCAGAATGGCCATGATCGGCACCAGCACCAGCAGCAACCCACCACCGATGATCGCGGTGAGGGCGCAGCCGGAGAGCTTCTTCTTCGGTGGCGGCAACACGCCGGCGGCGGCGGCCGTGGCGGTATAGGGGGTGGAGGGCGGCAGCACCGGTGGCTGCGGCGGCGCGGGTTCCGGCGTGGGGTCAGGCGTCAGCGGCGGTGTTGCCGCGTCCAGTGCCGGCACGATCAGGCCCAGCTCGTCCACGACGCTGCGCAACGGCTGCCATTGCGGCAGGCCGTCGCGCCACACCAGGGTGTCCAGGGTGATCTGGTTGTTGCGGAACAACTCCACCACCTGTTCCGCCGGCAGCGGACCCTGCTGCCGGTTGCCTTCTGCATGGAACCACTCGCTCACGGGGACGCTCCTGAATGCGCTATGCCCCCAAGTGTACGGTCAGTGCAGGGGTTCTGGCTCGTCCATGAACATCTGCGTTTCCATCCAGGCGTAGGCTGCCTCGGAGCCGGGCTGGTTGAACAGCACCATCAGCACGACCCATTTCAGGTCGTCCAGGTCCAGTTCGTCCTGGTCCAGGGCCATCGCCCGGTCCAGCACCAGCTCGCGCTGGTCGGCGTCGAGGATGCCGTGCTGTTCCAGATACAGCAGGAAACCGCGGCATTCCACGTCCAGCTTGTCCAGCTCGGGGCCGTGGTAGACGCGCACAGGACCGTCGACCCGTGCCTGGGCCATGCTCGGTCGCTGCGCGGCCAGGGCGTCGAGCCAGTCGAACGCCTTGTTGATCTCGGTGGGGCTGAAACCGGCCTGGATCAGGCCGTTCTGGAGCGAATCGCGGTCACGGATCAGGTCCGCATCTTCGCTGAAATAGTGTTCAAACAGGTACAGCAGTACGTCCAGGATGCTCTCTTTCATTGCCCCTCGGCCTGCGTCGCGCGACGCTGTGGAGGTGAAGAAACTAGGGAGTTCGACAGTAGCGGCCGTGTACGCACACCACGATTCCCGCCAGTTCCATGGCCAGCAGCATGGAGGACACCTGTGGCGCCGTCAATCCACAGCGCGTGATCAGTGAATCCATACCGCTTGGGTTGTGGTCCAGGGCCCGCCACAAGCACTGGTAGTCAGGGTCGTTCGCCCAGCGCGCCGGCAGGAGCGCCGGCAGTGCCTGTTCAGTGGGGGTGGCCAGCCGCGATTGCAAGCCCGGCAGCTGCTGGCGCAGGGCGGGGGCCAGCAGCTCCAGTACGTCCTCGGGACGCTCGACCAGCGCCGCGCCCTCGCGGATCAGGCGGTGGCAGCCCGCCGCCCGCGGGTTGAGCACCGAGCCGGGCAGTGCGCAGACCTCGCGGCCGGCCTCGGCGGCCAGCCGTGCGGTGATCAGCGCGCCCGAGCGCTGTGCAGCTTCGACCACCACCGTGGCCAGTGCCAGCCCGGCCACCAGCCGGTTGCGCGCCGGGAAATGGCCGGGGCGCGCGGGCGTGCCGGGCAGGTACTCGCTGAGCACCACGCCGTCGGCGGCGATCCGCGCCTGCAGCCGAGCATGGCTGTCCGGATAGGCCCGGTCCGGGCCGGTGCCAATCACCGCCACGGTGCAGCCACCGGCGTCCAGTGTGGCCTGGTGGGCCGCGGCGTCGATGCCGGCCGCCAATCCACTGGTCACGGCCAGGCCGGCCTCGACGAAGCACCCGGCAAAGCGGGCCGCCAGCGCGCGGCCGCCCGGTGTTGGCGAGCGGCTGCCGACCAGGGCCACCGATGGGCGCCAGGCCAGGCTGGGGTCGCCGGCCGTGAACAGGGCCAGCGGTGGGTTGGGCACCTCCAGCAGCGACGGTGGGAAGGCGGGGTCGGTGCAGGCCAGCAGGTGATGGTGGTCGTCCTGCAGCCAGCGCAGCGTGCTTGCCCACGCCTTCGGGGCGGGGCGCTCCAGTGCCGCGCACTGCTCCGGCGTGCAGCCGTGTTCACGCCATCCGGCGACGCCGCGTGCGATGGCCGCCGTGGCGTCCTCGGCCCCTTGCAGCAGTGCCCGCCGTGGCGCCAATGCGCCGCCCGCCATCACCAGGCGCAGCAGCGCCTCATCCATCTGTCTGGTCATTGCCCCACTATCGGCCGGATGCAACGAAGGCGCCCTAGGGCGCCTTCGCGTGTGACCGTCAGGGTTTGCCGGAGACCGCCCCTGCAGAGCCGAGCTTGCTCGACGCTACTTCGCGTCCGGGTGCAGCGCGTTGTAGCCCACCCGCACCGGCTTCACGCCCTGCATCACCAGCGCGTAGCTGACGTTGTCGAAGGTGCGGAACACCATCGCGTGCGCGGCATACTCATCCGGCAGCGAGACGCGGCCGGCGCCGGTGCTCAGCGCGTCGTCCATGCGCGAGGAGGTCGGGTACTTCATGCGGTGCGCGACATGACGGCCCGGACGCCACAGCGAGAACACCGTTCCGTTGTCCACGCCCTGCGCGCGGCCTGCCGAGATCGCGATCACGTCGCGCGGGCCACCGGCGGTGAACATGTCGGTCACTGCCAGCACGCGCACATCCACGCCTTCGACCCCGGCTGCCGGTACGTGCGGCACGAACTGCAGGTCGTACGGGCGGGCCTCGATCGGCACCAGACGGTCGCCGGAACGCACTTCACGGCCGCCGACGTTCTTGTCCAGGACCAGAGTGGACGCTTCGACCTTGCCGCCGGCGATCTGGGTGATGGTGCCGGTAGCGACCTGGGCCAGCTCGTAGCCCAGCACGCCACGGCGCGCGTTGGGGGCGTTGTAGGCCTTCCACAGGTTGCCGCTGCCGGGGGTGACATCGCCATTGGCGGTCAGATCCTCGGTCGGCTTGGGCTGGGCGTAGCGCACAGTCGGGCGGACCACGGCCCAGCGCTGGCCGACCTGGGCGTCGGCCAGGCGGACATAGACGGTATCGCCGCCGGAGACGCGCAGCCGGTTGTCTTCCAGGCCGACCACGTAGGGCAGCTGCTTGACACTGTCGACCACGCTCAGCTGCTTCAGGAACGGCTCGACCTGGGCCAGCGGAATGGCATCGATCGGGGCCTCCTGGCGCGGGCCGGGCTGCGCGGCCACGGTCACCCGGTCCAGATAGGCCAGGCTCAGCACGTCACCGGGATAGATAAGGTGCGGGTTGGCGATCTGCGGATTGGCCTGCCAGATCTCCGGCCACAGCCAGGGCTTCTGCAGGAAACGCGCGGCGATATCCCACAGCGTGTCCCCTTTTCGGACCACATAGGTGTCCGGGTGCCCGCCATTCACTTCCACGGCGGTAGCATAGGCAGCCACGGTCAGCATCGCCGCGGCGACGACCGTACGAAAACGAAGCAACATAGGTGTGAAGCCCTGATTCCCCAACAGGTTCGCGCACTATAGTCCAGAAACCGGGGCGCAAGGCAAGCGTTGGAGCTAGAATCTGCGACGTATGCCGGCGTGCCGGCCCTTATATCCGGAAACAGCCATGGCCCTTCTCCCCATTCTCGAGTTCCCCGATCCGCGCCTGCGTACCAAGGCCGCGTTGATCGACGCCGCCGAAGTCACCACGCCGGCCTTCCAGGAGCTGGTCGACAACATGTTCGAGACCATGTACGACGCCCCCGGCATCGGCCTGGCCGCCACCCAGGTGGACGTGCACAAGCGCTTCATGGTCATCGACGTCAGCGAAGAAAAGAATGAACCGCATGTGTTCATCAACCCGGAAATCATCGCCAAGGACGGGGGCCGGGTGTACCAGGAAGGCTGCCTGTCGGTGCCGGGCATCTTCGCCGACGTGACCCGTGCCGACACCATCACCGTGAAGTACCTGGACCGCAACGGCCAGCCGCAGCAGATCGAGGCCGGTGAAGTGCTGGCCACCTGCATCCAGCACGAGATGGACCACCTGGACGGCAAGCTGTTCATTGATTACCTGTCGCCGCTCAAGCGCGAAATGGTCCGCAAGAAGCTGGCCAAGCAGCGCAAGCACGTGGCGTGATCGCCCATCCGGGCCACCCGCCGGGTGGCCCGTGCCTGCGCACGGCGCAGGCTGCACGGCGCCGGCCGACGGCGCCGTTTTCTTTCCTGCACGAATCCATCCTGCAAGTGGGGTAGCCATGAGGATTGTCTTTGCCGGTACGCCGGAATTCGCGGTGTCGTCGCTGCGCGCCGCCGCGCGCCACCACGAGGTCGTGGCCGTCTACACCCAGCCGGACCGCCCGGCCGGCCGCGGCCGTGGCCTGGCGCCGTCGCCGGTCAAGCTGGAAGCAGTGGCCCGTGGCATTCCGGTCTACCAGCCCGAGTCGCTGAAGGACGAAGCCGCACAGCAGCAGCTGCGCGATCTGCAGCCGGACCTGATGGTGGTGGTGGCCTATGGCCTGATCCTGCCCAAGGCGGTGCTGGCCATCCCGCCCCATGGTTGCTGGAACGTGCACGCTTCGCTGCTGCCGCGCTGGCGCGGTGCCGCGCCGATCCAGCGCGCGATCCAGGCCGGTGACGAAACGACCGGTGTCTGCCTCATGCAGATGGAAGCCGGCCTGGATACCGGCCCGGTGCTGCTGCACCAGGAACTGCCGATTGCCGCGACCGATACCGGCGGCCAGCTGCACGACAGGCTGGCCGAGCTGGGCGCGCAGGTGCTGTCCGACGGGCTGGGCCTGCTGCGGGCCGGCATCAAGCCGATCGCGCGGCCGCAGCCGGAGCAGGGCGTGACCTACGCGCACAAGCTGGACAAGGCCGAAGCGAAGCTGGACTGGGCGCAGGACGCCGGGGCGCTGGCGCGTACCGTGCGCGCGTTCAACCCGTGGCCGATCGCCGAGGCCACACTGGCCGGTGAGCGCGTGCGCATCCATGGTGCGGTGGCGCTGGACCTGGCCCACGGCCAGGCACCGGGCACGGTGCTGGCCGCCGGCCGCGAGGGCATCGACATTGCCTGCGGCCAGGGCGCGCTGCGCCTGCGCGTGCTGCAGCGTGAAGGCGGCAAGGCGATCACCGCCGCCGACTACCTCAACGCCCGCCGCGACCTGCGCGTGGGGGCATAAGCGGTGTCGAAGCAGAACGATTTCTCCATCGCCAAGGCGGCGCCGGGCGCAGCCACCCGCATGCTGGCCGCGCGCGTGCTGGCGCAGGTGTTCACCCGCGGCCGTTCGCTGAAGGCCGAACTGGCCTGGGCACTGCCGAAGCTGGCCGACAGCCGTGACCGTGCATTGCTGGAAGCGCTGTGTTTTGCCGTGCTGCGCCGGCGCAGCACCTACGACGCGGCGTTGCAGTCGTGGATGCAGAAGCCGCTGTCGGCACGCGATGCCGACCTGCGCACGCTGCTGATGGTCGGGTTCGCCCAGCTGGACGTGCTGGAACTGCCGGCGCATGCGGCCCTGTCGGCGACTGTTGACGCCGCGCGCGCGCTGGGCCGCGAGCGCCAGGCCGGCCTGGTCAACGCGATCCTGCGCCGTGCGCAGCGCGAGGGGTTCCCCGAGCAGCCGGCCCGTGATGCGTTCCCTGACTGGCTGGCCGATGCCCTGGAGCGCGATTGGCCGGGCCAGGCTGAGGCGATCTTCGCCGCCAGCCTGCAACCGGCTCCGCTGTGGCTGCGTGCCAACCGCCAGCACGGTGGCCGCGACAAGGCCCTGGCGGTGCTGGCCGAGGCCGGTATCGCCGCCGAGCCCAGCCCGCTCAGCGCTGATGCGCTGCGCCTGGCGGCGCCCATCGCGGTGAACCAGCTGCCGGGCTTCGCCGACGGCGCGCTGTCGGTGCAGGACCTGTCGGCGCAATGTGCTGCCGACGCGTTGGCGCCGGCGCCCGGCGCCCGCGTGCTGGACGCCTGCGCGGCCCCCGGTGGCAAGTCGGCGCACCTGCTCGAACGTGACCCGACCCTGCAGCTGCTGGCCCTGGATATCGACGCCCGTCGCCTGGCGCGCGCCCGCGATACCTATGTGCGCACCGGCGTGGGCGAAGCTGCGCAGACCCGGGTGGCGGACGCAAGTGACCCCGGTGCCTGGTGGGATGGCACCCTGTTCGACGCCATCCTGCTGGACGCGCCGTGTTCGGCCACCGGCGTGATCCGCCGTCAGCCGGACGTCATGTTCCACCGCCGTGCCGAGGACATCGAGGCCCTGGTCGGTGTGCAGGCACGCCTGCTGGAAGCCTGCTGGTCGATGCTGCGCCCGGGCGGGGTGCTGCTGTACGCCACCTGTTCGATCCTGCGCGCCGAGAACGTCGATCAGGTGAGGGCGTTCCTGAAGTGGCATCCGGATGCGCAGGCGCAACCACTGGGCGACGCATTCGGCCTGGACTGCGACGGAATCGCACGCCAACGGCTGCCCGGTGACCACGATGCTGACGGATTCTTCTACGCACGTCTGCTAAAAACGGCCTGACTCCGCTGCCGTTGCGAGCCCCATGCTGAAAACCCGCGCGTCGCGCGAGACCTGGTTGTTGGCGGTGATGGCCCTGCTGGTGCTGGGGGCCGGGCTTGGCCTTCGCGATCCGTGGCCGTCGGACGAGCCACGCTTCGCGCTGGTGGCCAAGCAGATGATCGACAGCGGGCACTGGCTGTTCCCGCATCGTGGCACCGAGCTGTACTCGGACAAGCCACCGATGCTGATGTGGTGGCAGGCCACGCTGTACAGCCTGATCGGGCACTGGCGCGTGGCCTTCCTGCTGCCGTCGCTGCTGGCGGCGCTGGGCACGCTGTGGTGCGTGGTGGATCTGGGCCGCCGGCTGTGGACGCGGCGGGTGGGGCTGTATGCGGGCTGGGCCCTGCTGTTCGCGCTGCAGTTCACCTTCCAGGCGAAGAAGGCGCAGATCGACGCGCTGCTGCTGCTGTTCATCACCCTGGCCAACTACGGCCTGCTGCGCCATCTGCTGCTGGGCCCGGCCTGGCGCTGGTGGTGGCTGGGCTGGTTCTTCGCCGGTATCGGGGTGATCACCAAGGGCGTGGGCCTGCTGGCGCTGCTGATGCTGGTGCCGGCGGCGCTGGCCGCGGCGCTGCACTGGCCGCGGCTGCAGCTGCACGCACGCGATCCGCGTTTCTGGCTGGCACCGCTGGCCTTCGTGCTGGCCGTGGCGTTGTGGCTGGCGCCGATGCTGCTGGCGGCGTTGGCTACCGGCTCGGATGCCTACCGGGCCTACATCGACGACATCCTGTTCCAGCAGACGGCGCGGCGCTACACCCATTCCTGGGACCACCACCAGCCCGGCTGGTACTTCCTGGCGACGATGCCGCTGCTGTGGATTCCGCCGATCCTGGCCTTGCCCTGGGCGCTCCCGGCGTGGCGCCGGCGCCTGCGCCGCCGTGACCCGCGCTACCTGCTGCCGCTGGCCTGGTGGCTGCTGGTGGTGCTGTTCTTTTCCCTGCCCGACGGCAAGCGCGATGTGTACATCCTGCCGGCGCTGCCGATGTTCTGCCTGGCGCTGGCGCCGTTGTTGCCGGGCCTGCTGAAGCGGCGTGACGTGCAGGCCGTGGTGGGCGCGTTCACCGCACTGTTGGCGTTGGGCCTGGCGGTGGCCGGAGCCCTGGCACTGCTGGGGGACCCGGGCTACGAGCTGCGTCTGACGCACAGCCGCGGGCTGGCGCCGGGGGCGGTCGACGCGCTGGCGTGGGCGATTCTGGCCATGGGCCTGTGGGGTGGCTTGAGCCTGCTGGCCAGTGGCCGCCGGCGTCACCTGGCGCTGGTCTCGACCCTGGCCGGGATATGGACGGTGTACAGCCTGATCGGCTACCCGCTGCTGAACGATTCCAGTTCCGCCCATGGGCTGATGCGGACGGTGGGGGCCCGCATCGGCCCGGACGCGGAACTGGGGCTGGTGGCATGGAAGGAACAGAACCTGCTGCTGGCCGACCGCCCGGCGGCCACGTTCGGCTTCCAGACCCCCTGGTACGCGCAGCTGGCGGCCGCGACCCGCTGGCAGCGACTGGTGCCCGAACGTCGCTGGTTGCTGGTCAACGAGCACGCCCTGCTGTCCTGCGTCGACCGCAGCCGCGCGGAACTGGCCGGCGTGGCCAACCGCCGCCGCTGGTGGCTGGTGCCTGCGGCAGCGGTCAGCCTGCCGTGCGTGGCCACCCCGGCCGAACGGGAACGTGAACGGCGCTTGCAGGAACATGACTAGCGCCTACCATTTCGACTTGTCCAGTCTGCCCAAGCGCGGCCAAAGGCAGTAAAACAGCAGGCGGAAACGACCTCGGTGGCCGCTTCCGTTCATTCCGCAGATTGCAGCGATATCTCCGACGTGCCAGCTTCATCGGACAACCTGAATTCCAAGGGCGGCGATCTGCTGGGCATTCCCGTCGGTGGGCGCCAGGGCGCTGCGCACGGGCTGGCCCAACTGGGCCTGTTCTGCCTGCCGGCGCTGGTCCTGACCGTGCCGATCAACCTGCTGCCGTATGGCCTGCTGCTGCTGCTCAGTACCTTGCTGGCGCCGGAGCTGCTGTGGCGCGCGCGTGGCATGGCCGGGCAGCCGGTCAAGGTGCTGACCTGGCTGATGCTGGCCGTGCTGGTATTGGGGCTGGTATCGGTCCTGCTGTTCGAACAGGGCCTGCGTGACGTCGACAATCGCTCGCGCTTCGTGGTGATTCCGTGGATCGCCTTGTGGGTCTGCGCGTTGCGTCCCGACCTGCGTTGGCTCTGGTACGGCGCGCTGACCGGTCTGCTGGCCACCTTCGCCATGTCGCTGTGGCAGGTGCTCGGTGGTGCGCCGCGCGCCGAACTGTTCACCAATGCCATCGTGCTGGCCGACATCGTGATGGTGCTGATGGTGCTGCTGGTGTTCTGCCGCCCATCGCGGCGCTGGTCGCTGGTGATCGTGGGCATGGCGGCCGGCTGCGGCACCATCGTCCTGACCGGCAGCCGCGGGGTCTTCGCGGCGTTGCTGGCGCTGCTGGTGGTGTTGGCGCTGAGCCTGCGCTGGCGGACCGGTGCGGCGCGGCTGTCGGTGCTGGCGGGCATGCTGGCCATCGGCGCGACACTGCTGCTGTCGGTGCCGGAACTGCGCCACCAGGTACGCCTGAGTGAACTGCACAGCGATGTGCAGCGCATGGAGCAGGGCGACAGCGATTCGTCGGCCGGCGCACGCGTGGAACGCCTGCAGGTGGCGTGGGACACCTTCGTTGACCACCCGCTGGTTGGGGTTGGCATCGGGCATTTCGACAACGCCATGCAGCGGGTACCGGTCTGCCGCGACAACCCGGCCGAGGCACGTTGCCACCTGGGGCATGCGCACAACGATATCGCCGAATGGGCGGCCACCCAGGGAGTTCCGGGCCTGGCACTGCTGCTGGCTGTCTACGGCATTCCGCTCTGGTTGTTCGTGCGCCTGCACCGGCGCAGTGGCCGGGCAACGTTCCGCGGTCCAGCGGCCGCCGGCGTGATGCTGGTGATCTCCTACGCCCTGTGCGGCTTGACCCAGTCGATGTTCGCGCACCAGATGACGGCCAGTTTCTACGTCACCCTGGTCGGCCTGCTGACCGGCCTGTCGATCGTCGAAGGTGCGCGGCACCGGGCACGCCTCGGCGGTTGACCGCCACGCGACAGCCGACGATCAGGCGCCTGGCGGATCGGCCACCGCCTGGCCGTTGCCCAGCATCCACAGCATGATGGTCTTCTGCCGTACGTAGTTGGCGCGGACATAGGCATAGACCAGGCCATGCCAGCCGTCGCGGAAGCCGCCACGGAACAGGAAGCCGCGCCAGAACCGCCAGGCCGGCGCCAGCACCAGCTTGCCCAGGGTGGCGCGCTTGCCACGTGCGAATTCGTGCTCGGCCATCATCCGCGCGTACTTCTCGGTCTTGGCCAGCTGCTGCTGCAGCGAGCGGTAGGGATAGTGCAGCAGGTCGCCGCGCAGGGCGCCGACGCTGCCGTCGACGCTGGCCGCTTCGTGGATCTCGCGCTTGCCGCGCCAGCCGCCCTGGCGGCGGTCGAACAGGCGCAGCACCCGGTCCGGGTAGGCGTTGCCGTGGCGCAGGAACTTGCCGAAGTACTCGGAGAGGCGCGCGAAGCGGTAGCCGGCATGGCCTGCGAAGCCGCCGTCGCGGGCCTGTTCGATGGCCGTGCGCAGGTCCGGGCTGATGCGCTCATCGGCGTCCAGGCACAGCACCCAGTCGTGGCTGGCCTGCTCTACGCAGAACGCCTTCTGGCTGCGGAAGCCGTCGAAGGGCCGCTGCAGCACGCGGGCACCGGCCGCTTCGGCGATGGCCACGGTGGCGTCGGTGGACTGCGAGTCCACCACCACGATCTCATCGCAGAAGGCCAGCGAGGCCAGGCAGTCGCCGATGCGGCCGGCCTCGTTGAACGTGATAATGCACGCCGAGATGCGAGGCCGTTCGATGGGAGCGGTCGTGGAGGACATGATGGCCGGTTACCTGTTGTTTGCGACGGAGCGCTATGCGCTGCCTATTCTCGCCCCGTTGGCGCAGGCCTTGCACGCCTCCGGGCAGGAGCTGGCCGCCTGGTTCGAAGGCGGCGCGGCCGGCAGCAGCCTGCCCGGGGTGCCCAACATCGGCCTGAAGCAGGCCCTGGCGATGCGTCCGCGCGCGGTGTTCAGCGCCGCCAACTGGGTACCGACGTTCCTGTCCGGGGCCAAGGTGCAGCTGTTCCATGGCTTCAACGTGGAGAAGCGTGACAGTGCGCGTGGCCACTTCCGGGTGCGCGGCATGTTCGACCTGTACTGCACGCAGGGCCCTGCCACCACCGCACCGTTCCGCCAGATCGCCGATCACCAGGGCCACTTCGCGGTGGTCGAGACCGGCTGGCCGAAACTGGATCCCCTGTTCCGCGATGATGGCGGCGAGAGCGCCGCGCTGCGCGCGCCCGCGGGCGGGCGCCCGGTGATCCTGTTCGGCTCGACCTTCACCGAACGCCTCAGTGCGGCTCCGCACCTGCATGCACAGATCGCCGCCGACATCGCCGCTGGCGAACGCTACTGGCTGCTGACCCTGCACCCGAAGTGCCCGCCGCAGCTGTTCGAACAGTACCGCGCGCTGGCCGGTGCCAATGCGCGCTTCATCGAGCCGGAGCAGGTGATGGCTGCTCAGCGTGCGGCCGACGTGCTGGTGTCGGATACCTCGTCGATCGTTTCGGAGTTCATCGTCCAGCACAAGCCGGTGGTGACCTTCCGCAACCGTGTGCCGAAGCCGCACATGATCGACTTCGACGACCCCGCGCAGCTGGCGGCGATGCTGCAGCGCGCGCTGCACCCGGACGCGGCGCTGAAGGCGGAGATCGTGCGTTATGCCGATGCCATCCATCCCTACCGTGATGGCCTGTCCAGCGAACGAGTGATCGCGGCCACCGAGGATTTCCTGTCCGGTGAAATGGGCGTGTTGCGCCGCAAGCCGTTCGGCAGCTGGGTTCGCGACCTGCAGATCCGCAGGGATCTGGGCTACTGGGGACCGTCGCAGCGGTGAACGGGTAGTGCCGCCTCACCAGCGCAGCTTGCGCCGTGCCAGCGCGCTGGCCAGCTGATCCATCATCTGCTGCGCCTGTGCCTGCGGCAGGTAGGACAGGGTCAATGCCACATCACCGTGTGCACCGGCGGTGTCCAGCTGCAGGCTGCTGGTGCCCAGCAGCCTGTCCAGCGGCGAGCGTTGCAGCCGCAGGCCCTGCACCTTGTCCAGCTCGGCCCAGCGCCACCAGCGGTTCCACCAGCCGCCACGCACCGCCACGTAGTGCGCATCCAGGTACCAGCCGATGCGCTCCATCTGCTGGCGCGCCACCCACAATGCCACCGGCAGCCAGGCCAGCACGATCAGGCCCCAGCCACCCCAGCGCCAGTAGCCGGCCGCCGCCAGCGCTGGAACCAGCACCAGCGCGCCCACGCACAGCCGCCACCGGCCGTGCTGCGGCACCGCCTGCCAGTGCGCGGGCGGCCAGTGCAGGTGCGGCAGCAGCTGCTGCACCAACTGCTCGCAACGCGGCGCCGGAGCCAGTGGCGCCAGCTCGCGCAGGGCACGATCTTCCTCGCGCGACGGGCCACCGGCGGCGCTGTCGATACGCAGCTGACGCAGCCCGAACCATCGATGCAGGGTGCCCTCACGCAGCGTCCAGGCCTGGATGCGGCGACGCGCCACGCTGCTGCGGGTGCGGCTGAGCAGGCCGGCCGATACGGTCAGGCGACCGGCCTGCTCGGCGAGGATGAAACCGTGATAGCGCAACAGGGTCAGCACCACTGACAGCGCGCGCAGCACCAGCCAGCCCAGCAGCAGCGCACCGGCCAGCAGCGCGAAGGCACCGGCCACGCCGGGGTGCAGATGACTGGCATAGCCAAACGCCTCGCGGCCGCCACGCTGCAGGGCATCGTCCATCAGCGAACGCGGCACGATCTGGAACAGCACGCCGATGGCGGCCACCACCAGAGTCCAGCCGCGGTTGGAGAGCAGCCCCATGCGCACCACCTCCCAGCTCGACAGGCGCAGCAGTACCTGCCCGTCGCCTGCATCGGCGGTGTCGGTGGTGGCGTGGGCATCGGCGGCCTGTGGCGCGTGCCCGCGCTGGCGCACCAGACGCTCCAGCGCCAGCGCCTGGTCCAGCTTCAGGACCCGCATTTCCGCTTCCGGGCGGGCGCCGCCGGCCGACTCCAGGCGCAGTTCGGCCACGCCGAACAGGCGATGCAGCGGGTTCTGCCGCACCTCCACATTGTGGATGCGGGCGAACGGAATCTCGCGACGATTGCGCGCAAGCAATCCGCTGCGCACGGTGATCGCATCGATGCCGATGCGGTAGCGATAGCTCAGGTACTGCAGCACCGACACCAGCACCAGCACGGCGATGGCGGAGAGTGGAACCAGCTGTGCCCACATCGGATCGCGGTCACCGCGTTGGCCGAACACCAGCAGCGCGACCAGCGGCAGGAAGTAGTGGCGCAGCTGCATCAACAGCACGAACAGCCACGACCACGGGTGCAGGCGATGGTCCTCGCCACCGGCGGGCAGCGATACGGGCAGGGGCGGCGGCAGGCTCACAGGGCGTCGGCGTCCTGGTCCAGCTGGTGCGCCAGGGTGTCACGCAGGCGTTCGGCGTCGGCTTCGTCCAGGCCGCTGACGGTGACCGCGCTCATGCGCGTGCCGGCGGTGTGCACGATCAGCGTGGCCAGGCCGGCGCGTCGTTCCAGCGGACCGCGGCGCAGGTCCAGGTGCTGCACGCGCGAAACGGGAATGCGCGTTTCCAGCTGCCACATCAGGTCGCGACGCAGGCCCAGGCCCTGTGCATCCAGCCGCCAGCGGGTGCGGGTGACGCGCCGATGGCCCAGCCAGGCGCCGAACAGCAGCCCCGCCAGCAGTCCCGCCGATGCAGCCCAGAAGCCGCCGGGAAGATCGAAGAACCACCAGGCCGCCGCCAGTGGCAGGCCCGGCACGAACAGGCCACCGAAGGCGCCTTCAAATGCGGCCAGACGCGCCGCGCGCGGGGGCAGCGACTGCCAGGCGGCGGTGGGCGGGGTGGCAGGAACGACGTCGGTCACGCAGGCTCCGTCAGGCGGCAGGGCGGGCGATGGCGGCCGTGGCCGCACCGCGCAGACGGTAGCAGGTCGGCTACGTTACTGCGCAGCCTGGATCAGTGCATCCACATCCAGCAGGTGGCCGGCACGGTCGGCCTTGGTGCGCAGATAGTGCTCGTTCTCGGTGGTGATCTCGCCGGTGACCGGAATGCAGTCCAGCACCTCGATGCCGGCATTGCGCAGGCGCTGCGCCTTGGTCGGGTTGTTGCTGAGCAGGGCCACGCGGGTGACGCCCAGGCCGCGCAGCATCGCCACCGCGCTGCCATAGCGGCGCTCGTCGGCACCGAAGCCCAGCTGCGCATCGGCGTCGATGGTGTCCAGGCCGTCGTGCTGGTAGCCATAGGCGCGCATCTTGGCGGCAATGCCGGTGCCACGGCCTTCCTGGTCCAGGTACAGCAGCACGCCGCCGCCCAGCTCCTTCAGCTTGCGCAGGCCACGCCGCAGCTGGTCGCCGCAGTCGCACTTGAGTGAACCGAACAGGTCGCCGGTCAGGCACGAGGAGTGCACGCGCACCGGCACCACCGCCGACAGGTCCGGCTCGCCGACGATGATCGCCACCTGGTCGCGCTGCGCCACGCCGCCGCGGAACACCGCGAAGGTGGTCATGCCGACGTCGCGCAGCGGCACTGGCGAACGCGCCACCAGTTCGTAGTCGTGGGCCGCGTGTGCCGCACCCTCGGCCAGGTCGCACAGGGCTACTTCAGCGGCACCGTCGAAGGTGCTGTCGCCGGATTCCAGGCGTACCGCGACCATCGCCGGCAGCAGCAGGCCCAGGCGCGCCAGTTCCACCGCACCGGCATCGAAGGCATCACCGGCGCTCCAGTCGGCCGGCATCGGCCCCGGCTCGCGCAGATAACCCAGCGAGGGCAGCGCATCAAAGGCGATGCCGGCCAGCGGCAGGCGCGCGCCCTGCGCTGCCTCCACGCCGAGCACGCGGGCGCGGGTGGCGGTCAGGAACAGGTAGTGGCGCTCGCGCGCTGCATTGGCAAAGGTGGCAAAGCTGCTGGCGGTGGCACTGTCCAATGCGATGACCGCCAGGCGCTGGCCCTGGCCATCGTGGAGCAGCACCGGGCGGCCGGCGCGCAGTTCGGCCACCGCGCGTTCGCAGCGGATCGCGGCGGGGTCGCCGAACAGGGAAGAAGCAGGCATGGCAGGACCGGGGGAGGCGGACATCGCAGTCTCTATGGGGGCGCCAGCGTCGTATTCAACACGGTGCGGCTGCCGGTCGCAGGGGCCGGTCGGGCCTCGGTGCGGCGGCCGTCAGTGCGGATGTTCCTCGGTGGCGTAAGGGTCGTCCTCGCCGCTGCCCGGTGGCCGCAGCGTATAGCGCTTGTAGGTCCACTGGTACTGCGTCGGGTCGCGCCGGGCGATGCGCTCGATGCCGGCATTGAGCGCGGTGGCGGCCACCTGCGGGTCCGGATCGGCCACCGCCGGCTCGGTTGGTTCGATGTGCAGGGCAAATTCCATGTCCGGCCCGATGCGCTCGCACCAGCCATACAGCACGGTGGCGCCGGTGCGCTCGGCCAGGCGGTTGACCAGGGTCATGGTCAGCGCCTGCACGCCGAAGAACGGCACGAACACGCCGTCGCCGGCCTTGGGCTGCTGGTCGGGCAGGATGCCGGTGGCACCGCCCTCCTTGAGCACCTTGAACAACTGGCGCACGGCCGGGCCTTCGGCGCGCACCTGCTGCACGTTCTGGCCGCCGCGCACCAGCTGCAGGAAGGCATCGCTGGCCTCGTCCTCCGGCGGCTTGTAGACGATGGCGATCTGCCCACGCGAGGCCAGCCACTGGTTCAGCAGCTCCCAGTTGCCGAAGTGCGGGGCGGCCACGATCACGCCCTTGCCGCTGGCCAGCGCCGCGTCGTACAGGGCTTCGCCGTGGCGCTGCTTCAGGTGCAGGCGCAGGTTGTCGGCCGGCCTCTGGCTCCACAGGCGCAGGGTCTCGATGGCCTGCAGGGCGGTCGAACGCAGCAGCTCGCGGTGCAGGCGGTCGCGCGCGGCAGCGTCCAGTTCCGGGTAGGCCAGTTCCAGGTTGCGGCGGGTGACGCGGCTCTCACGGGCGTTGAGATTGATCCACGCCCACGCCAGGGCGCGCGCGACGCCCCGCAGCAGCGGCCAGGGCAGGCGGGCGAACAGGGTGGTGGCGCGGTAGACCAGCCGGGCTTTGCGTTGCGGATTCATTGGCGCCAGTTTAGCCAAGGGCGCTGCTATCGTGGCCGGCCGTGTTCATTGGAAGCCCCCCGCATGCTCGTCCTGATCCAGCGCGTCAGCCAGGCCGCCGTCCACGTCGAGGGCGAAGCGGTGGGGCAGATCGGTCCCGGGCTGCTGGCGCTGGTCGGCATGGAGCCGGGCGACAGCGAGGCCCAGCTGCAGCGCATGGCCGAGCGCCTGCTGGGCTACCGAGTGTTCGCCGACGAGGCCGGGAAGATGAACCGGTCGCTGCGCGACACCGGCGGCGGCCTGCTGCTGGTCAGCCAGTTCACCCTGGCCGCCGACACCCGTTCGGGCATGCGGCCCAGTTTCACCACGGCCGCACCGCCGGACGAGGCTGAACGCGGGTTCAACCGATTTGTCGGGATCTGCCGTGAAAATCACGCCCCAGGGGTAGAAACGGGCCGATTTGGTGCCCATATGGTCGTCAGCCTGGTCAATGACGGTCCTGTGACCTTCCTTCTCAGGCCCTGAAGCCGCCGGGACCACCGCCCGGCAGGCGGGGCCCCGGGCTGGTATAATGCTACGTTCCCTATTTCCTACCCAGCCGGTGGCGCGAGCACTACATGGCCAACGAACGTCCTGCCCAATCCGAAATCAAGCAACTGATCAGCAAGGGCCTGGAACAGGGCTACCTGACCTACGCCGAAGTCAATGACCATCTGCCGGACGACATGGTCGACCCGGAACAGATCGAAGACATCATCGGCATGATCAACGGCATGGGCATTGATGTCCATGAAGTTGCGCCGGATGTGGAGACCCTGCTTCTCAACGACGGCAACACCGGCAACCGCGAAGTCGATGACACTGCGGCCGAAGAAGCCGCCGCCGCGCTGAGCGCGCTCGACACCGAAGGTGGCCGTACCACCGACCCGGTGCGCATGTACATGCGCGAAATGGGCACCGTCGAGCTGCTGACCCGCGAAGGCGAAATCGCCATTGCCAAGCGCATCGAGGAAGGCCTTTCGCAGGTGCAGGCCGCACTGGGCCAGTTCCCGGTCTCGGTCGAGTCGCTGCTGAACGACTACGAAGCCCACAAGGAAGGCAAGAAGCGCCTGGCCGAAGTGATCGTCGGCTTCAACGACCTGGCCGACGAAGAGCCGGCGCCGCCGGCGGCCGCTGCCGATGACAGCAGCGATGCCGACGCCGAAGGCGACGAGGACGAGGACGATGATGTCGACGGTGGCGAGGAAGAAGCCGCACCGACCGGTCCGGATCCGGAGGAAGTCGCCGCGCGCATGCAGGCGCTGAGCGATGCCTTCAACGCCTTCAAGAAGGCCGCGACCAAGGGCGACAAGAAGAACCTGCCGCGTCTGCGCGAAGAAATGTCGGCGGTGTTCGTCACCCTGAAGCTGCCGCTGCCGCTGACCGACGTGCTGACCAAGCAGCTGCGCGACACCATGGCCGACATCAAGGCCCATGAGCGCCGCGTGCTGAACCTGGCCACCGTCACCGCACGCATGCCGCGCAAGGACTTCATCCGTTCCTGGGAAGGCAACCAGACCAACCTGGAGTGGGTGGAAGACGCACTGAAGCGCAAGCAGAAGTGGTCCTCGGCGCTGCGCGAAGTGAAGGACCAGATCATCGCCGAACAGCAGGCGACGATCGATATCGAGACGCTGACCCAGCTGGACCTGGAAGAGCTGAAGGAAATCAGCCGTGCCATGGCCTACGGTGAAGCCAAGGCGCGCAAGGCCAAGAAGGAAATGGTGGAGGCCAACCTGCGCCTGGTGATCTCGATCGCCAAGAAGTACACCAACCGTGGCCTGCAGTTCCTCGACCTGATCCAGGAAGGCAACATCGGCCTGATGAAGGCCGTGGACAAGTTCGAATACCGCCGCGGTTACAAGTTCTCGACCTACGCCACCTGGTGGATCCGCCAGGCGATCACCCGCTCGATCGCCGACCAGGCACGCACCATCCGTATTCCGGTGCACATGATCGAGACGATCAACAAGTTGAACCGCATTTCCCGCCAGATGCTCCAGCAGTACGGCCGCGAGGCCACGCCGGAGGAGCTGGCCAAGGAAATGGACATGCCGGAAGACAAGATCCGCAAGGTGATGAAGATCGCCAAGGAGCCGATCTCGATGGAAACCCCGATCGGCGACGACGAGGATTCCCATCTGGGCGACTTCATCGAGGACACCAACGTGGAGTCCCCGATCGAGAACACCACCAACATCAACCTGTCTGAAACCGTGCGCGACGTGCTGGCCGGCCTCACCCCGAGGGAAGCCAAGGTGCTGCGCATGCGCTTCGGCATCGACATGAACACCGACCACACGCTGGAAGAAGTCGGCAAGCAGTTCGACGTGACCCGCGAGCGCATTCGTCAGATTGAAGCGAAGGCCCTGCGCAAGCTGCGTCACCCGAGCCGCTCGGAGCAGCTGCGCAGCTTCCTGGATATCGACTGATTTCCGGGTTGCGCTGATGTGTTGAGAGAAACCCCGCTTCGGCGGGGTTTTTTCTTGGGTGGTGCCGGGCCGTGCCCGGTGGATTAGCATGGATATTCGTATTGGTTACGTAACACTAATCGCGATTCTGATTGCCGTGAATCTCAAGTAATTCTTTGAAAAACAAGGAATTGGGAGTACTTGGTTGCTTGCGTAGCCTGAACATTTGCGCTAAATACGTAACACTATTCCGCCAACTAACTCCGCCATGGCCCGCCCCGCGCTGTTGCAGCCCCAGGACCTGATCGCCCAGCTTCCCCCCGGTCAGCCAGTGCCGGCGGCGGTCCTGGCCGAGCGGCTGGGCGTAAACCGCATGACCCTCAGCCGCCTGGTTGCCGCCAGTGGCGGCCAGGTGGTGCGGCTGGGCCAGACCCGCGCGACCGCCTACGCGCTGCGCCAACCCTCACGCGCCGGCAGCGAATGGCCGCTGTACCGGCTGCGCGAAGATGCCACGCTGGAAGAGCTGGGCCGGATGATCGCGCTCAGTGGCGATACCTTCCACGTGGACGCCAGCCGCGCGCGCACGAACCTTCAGCGCGCACCCGAGAGCGACCTGCCCGGTTTCTTCCCGGGTCTGCCCTGGTACCTGGACGACCTGCGGCCGCAGGGATTCCTGGGCCGCAGCTTCGCCCACGGCCGCGGCCGTACGCTCGGCCTGCCGACGGACCTCAATCGATGGCTGCGCGATGATGTACTGACGGCGCTGGTGCAGGGCGGTGGCACCGAAATCGGCGATCTGCTGCTGGGCGGCGAAGCCGTGCAGGCTGCTCTGGCCGCACTGGACGCACCGCCGGACCGCGTGGATGCCGCCGTCCGCACGCGCCAGTACCCCGAGCGCGCCCGCGCCGCCCTGGCCGGCGAAGACGTCGGCTCATCGCCGGGCGGCGAGCAGCCCAAGTTCACCGCCACCGTGGAAAGCGCGGGCGGCCGACGCGCGGTACTGGTGAAGTTCGCCCAGCCCGATGGCGGCGACGCTGCGCAGCGCTGGGCCGATCTGCTGGTGTGCGAACACCTGGCCCTGCAGACCCTGCGCGACGCCGGCATGAATGCTGCCCACAGCGAACTGCTGCAGACGTCCACGCATACGTTCCTGGAAGTGGAGCGGTTCGACCGCACCGCCGATCTGCTGGGGCGACGTGGCTTTGTCTCGCTGCTGGCGCTGTCGTCCGCGTTCACCGGCGAAGCAACGCTGGACTGGCCCGCTGCCGGTGCGCAACTGCAGGCAATGGGCTGGCTGTCTGCGCGCACCGTGCAGGCGATGGCGAGGCTGCATGCGTTCGGGCGCCTGATCGGCAACAGCGACATGCACCAAGGCAACGTGGGCTTCCACTTTGTGGATCGCGGCGCGCTGGCATTGGCGCCGGCGTACGACATGCTGCCGATGTCGCTGGCGCCGTCCCGGCTGGGTGTACTGCGGCAGGACCTGCCCCTGGAAGCCGTGGCGCCGCGTGGCAGTGGCGAGCTGGAACACCTGCGCTGGGCGGCACCGCTGGCCGCTGAGTTCTGGGAGCGCGTGGCGGGGGATGCGCGTGTGCGGGCGGCTGGGCTGCGTGCGTTGGCGGCGATGAATGCCGAGCGGGTCAGGGCGATGGGGGTGCGGTTTGGGTGATATCGGATGACGCATCTCCCGCACTTCCAATGGCTGAACCGCTCGTACTATCTTGGCGCTGCGCCTTGTGACGTACTTGGCTTTGAGGATTGTTGGAATCTGATCGCAGAATTTTCCTGCGCGCCGCGCTCGATCAGTCGAATTTCCAATCCGTTCAAAGCGTTGGATCTTCCGGAAGCTGCGTGCTCTTCCAGAGTGTGTCGCAATCAGCAATTGAGCCCTCTACCTTCCTTTCTGCACAGTCCTTCGCAGGTGCTCAACACACCTTCGTAGGCGGATGGCAGGCCGCAACAGCAGGCTGTCCAAGGTCAAATCGCATCACTCGCCATCCCGGTGAGCTGGAAGGTTTCTGGCCGGGTGGCGCGCAGTCATACAAGACACCGCAAGGAGGAAAGCTGCGGGCGGCCCTACGACCGTGTTGAAGCGCCCGGTCGCCTCTCTCAACAGGAGGCGGAAGAGGTTCGACAAATCGTAGGAGAGCGAAGATGGGACTGAAGTCGAGAGCGGGTGGAGATTCCGATGAAAGGAAGCGGGCGGACGACTGTGACTTCGTGCCGTTGATGGACTGGGATGAGGTGCTGCAGGACGAGCGTGAGGATCGACTAGGGTTCGCCCGGCGCACAACGTACGACTTGCTGACGCTGTCGGGTTCGGGACTGGTTGAGGGGTTTGGTGGCAGCGACCAGCCGGCACTGGAAGCAGCGAGAAAGGCTGTGGCGCTGTTCCAGGCACACCTGCGGCAGATGCAGCAGTTCGCGGAGATTGCCGAAGTGCGCCTGGAGAGGGTGGCCAAGGCGCTCGCTGCTGAGGTCTGAGTAGCCGGGCGGGGGCGCGCTCCACTACACTGTGGCGCTGCGCAGGGCCTATAGCTCAACGGTTAGAGCAGGGGACTCATAATCCCTTGGTTCCAGGTTCGAATCCTGGTGGGCCCACCAGCGCCGCCATCGCCCGCCAGCCTTCAACACCACGCTCACACCCGCAGCGCCACGCTCAGGCCTCTGCACGGAGGCTCGCCATGGAACCCACCATCCGCATCGCGTCGTCTTCCGACCTCCCCCAGGTTGCTGCACTCTTCAACGAGTACCGGCAGTTCTACCAACAGCCCGCCGATCTTGAACTGGCCACCAGCTTCATGCGTGAGCGGTTGCAGAGCGGCGATTCACTGGTGCTTGTAATCGAAACCGAAGACCACGGAATCGTCGGCTTTACCCAGCTGTACCCACTGTTCGATTCCGTAAGTGCACAGCGCAGTTTCATTCTCTATGACCTGTACATCGCGCAATCGGCGCGCCGCCGGGGCCTGGCCCGCGCACTGATGATCGCAGCAACGGACGAGGCACGCCGGCGTGGTGCCGGCCGGTTGGAACTGCAGACCGGCCGCAGCAATCTGCCTGCCCAGCGGCTCTATGAAGGCCTGGGTTGGCAGCGCGACGACGCATTCTTCGTCTACGCGATTCACCCGTAAGGAGCGCCGGGCGCCGGGCGTCTGCGGCAAAGCCAGCTTGACAGTCCGCCCGCCAACATGGACCTTCCCCACCATGACTATCGATATCGAATCGCTCAGCCTGCGCGAGCTGGGCGCTCTGGTGGTGGCTGCCGAACAGCGCAAGGCCCTGATCACCACCCGTCGCCCGGCCGCAGCGGTGCGCCGCCTGTTGAAGGCCGCCGCAGCCGAAGCCGGTTACACCATCGAAGAACTCTTCGGCGAAGGCGCTGCCGAAGACGCCGCACCCGCGCGCAGACCCGCCCGCCGTAAATCGGCCAAAGTCTCGCCAAAGTACCGCGATCCGGAATACAAGCGTCTGACCTGGAGTGGCCGCGGGCGCATGCCGCGTTGGCTGGCGGCCAAGGTATCCAAGGGCCACAAGGTCACCGATTTCCTGATTCCCGGTCTGGCCAGGCCGACGGCGGGCAAGACCAGCACCATCGGCAAGCGCACCGTCATCAAGAAAGCTTGAGGCCTGCATCCCACTGCGCATGCGACGTGGGGCTGCCTGCCTTCGCACCCGCACCTGAATCGATCTAAGATGCGCCTATCGATCCAGCACGGGAGCGCACGGCATGGCGTTGGGCACGTGGATGATGGCCGCCTGCATGGCGGCGGCAGGGGCAACGGGTGCGCAGACCGCGCCGGCAGTCACCTCGGGTAATCCGATCCTGCCGGGCTGGTATGCCGACCCGGAAGCAGCGGTATTCGGAAACCGCTATTGGATATTCCCGACCACCTCGACGGACTACGAAGCGCAGACCACCTTCGATGCGTTTTCTTCGCCCGATCTGCTGCACTGGACCAAGCATGCCGACGTACTGAACGCCAGGGCGGTACCGTGGGCCAGGCGCGCGATGTGGGCGCCTTCGGTGGTGGAGAACAAGGGAAAGTACTACTTCTTCTTCGCCGCCAACGATATCCAGAACGATGGCGAGCTCGGCGGCATCGGCGTGGCCGTGGCCGATCACCCGCAAGGGCCGTACAAGGACCTGCTCGGCAAGCCGCTGGTGGACGCGTTCCACAATGGCGCACAGCCCATCGACCAGTTTGTCTTCCGCGATGACGACGGCGCCTGGTACATGATCTACGGCGGCTGGAAGCACGCCAACATCGTGCGCCTGAAAGACGATTTCAGCGGTGTGCTGCCGCTGGCCGATGGCACGCTGTTCAAGGAGATCACGCCGGCACCGGAGTACGTCGAGGGCCCGCTGATGTTCAAGCGCGGTGGACGCTACTACTTCATGTGGTCCGAAGGCGGTTGGGGTGGGCCGGATTACTCGGTGGCCTACGCCATCGCCGATGCACCCACCGGGCCCTTCAAGCGCATCGGCAAGGTGTTGCAGCAGGACCCTGCCATCGCCACCAGTGCCGGCCACAACTCGGTGATCCAGGTGCCGGGCAGTGACCGCTGGTACATCGTCTACCATCGCCGGCCGCTGGGAGACCGCGCGCGCGACCATCGGCAGACTGCCATTGAACGCCTGCAGTTCGATGCGCAGGGGCACATCCTGCCGGTGAAGATCACCCGCGAGGGGGTACCGGCCGATCCGCTGCGCTGAGCCGGAACGGCGCCAACCGCGCTACCCTGCGCGGGTCCTCAGCGCAGGGAGTCACCAGATGGCAGACAACGGCAACATGACGATCACACCCAGGGCCTTGTATATCGCAGGCGCCGTGGGTGTGCTGATCAGCGTACTGGCGTGGTCGGTGGAATGGAGCGGGCTGGCCTATGTCTGCCCGTACTGCCGCGTGCAGCGCACGGTCATCGGCGTGCTGGGCGTGCTGCTGCTGTTCGCGCGGCCTGGCCGCATCGTGGTGCCGTGGCTTGGTTACACGTGCGGCGGTTTCGCTTTCGTGGTGGCAGCGATGCAGCACTTCAACGGCTGGAAGCGCATTTCTGCCGGGGAGTTCAGCCTCAATGCGCAGTGGTACATCGACCCGTGGCTGCTGTCCGGCTGCGCGATGCTGATCCTGGTGGCGCAGCTGATGCTGGTGCAGGCGGCCTGCCGACGCCCGCTGCATTCCCGGATGGAGGTCCGCTGATGCGCAGTCCCTGCCTGTGGTTGGTTCTCTTCCTCCTTCCCGGTGTCTCGGTCGCTGCATCCGACGACGCTGTTTCGCCCAGGCGCCCATCGGTGGAAACCCTGCAGCGCCTGATCGTGGACAAGGCGCCGCAGACACGCGTGGAAACGCCGGACAGCGAACGCATCACCGCGCGCCGCATCGATATCGTCGACGAGCAGGGCGTGATCCGCATGACGTTGTCCGGCAAGACGCCGGCGCCGATCATCGACGGCATCCAGTACAAGCGCGCCTTCAACGTGGCTGGCATGGTGCTGTACGACGACAAGGGCAGCGAGCGCGGCGGCTTCGGCACCGCCGATGTCGACGGTGGCATGGCGGTGCTGGCGCTGGATCATCCGGCCATGGATGCGATCGGGTGGCGGGTGTCACCCGATGGGCAGGTGAGCTTTTCGATCAACCAGGCGCCGAAGCTGATCCGCGAGCCGGCGCTCGACAACAAGCTGATTCCCGGCGTGCAGGCACCGACCCGTATCGGCCTGGTGGTCGGCGCCGATGGCACGCCGGCCATTGCGCTGAACGACAAGGCCGACCGCACCCGCCTGCGCCTGACGGTCACCGCCGAAGGCTATGGCGCGATCGAATTCCTTGATGCGCAGGGCAAGGTGATCCACACCTTGGCACCGGAGGCCGAGCTGCGTCGCTGATACGGTGGCAGGGCCGGTTGGCGCCTAGCCGCGCCGGCCGCGCCCGTCGATGCTGTAGCGCCCGGCGCCGGTGCACGCCAGCAACAGGAAGCCACCGGCCAGGCCCAGGTTCTTCAGGAACATGATCTGCTGGGTCGCATCGCCGAGGTTGTGGTGGAAGACGAACGCGGTGACCAGGCTGAAGCCGGCCAGCACGATGGCGACCAGCCGGGTCTGGAAGCCGAACAGGATGCACAGGCCGCTGACGATCTCGAAGATGATGGTCGGCCACAGCAGGATGCCGGGCACGCCCATGGTTTCCATATACCCCTGGGTGCCGGCCAGATTGCCGAGCTTGCCCAGCCCGGAGACCAGGAACAGCGCCATCAGCAGCAGGCGGGCAAGCAGGTAGGCAAGCGAGTGCGATGAGTGGCTCACGGGAGGTCCTTGCGGATGGCCGACGAACGCGATCGGAGCCCACCGGCGGTGAAGCCTGTGTGTAGGTGGCGCTACGCATTCTGGAACACCGCCAGCTGCGCGGCGAACGCACGCTGGTAGGCGGGGCGCTGCGTTGCGCGCGCCACATACGCGGCCAACGCTGGGTACTCATCGACGATGCCGCTGCTTTTCAGCCGCAGCAGCACCGAGACCATCATCAGGTCGCCAGCGCTGAACCCTCCGTCAAGCCAGGTGGCAGCGCCCAGCGCCGCCGACAGCTGCGACAGCCGCGTGCGCACCCGCTCATCGAGCATCGGCAAGCGCTGCGCATACCAGGGCTGCTCACGCTCCAGCACCCAGGCCATCGAGCGTTCGACGATCGGCGGCTCCACGGTGTTCAAGGCGGCGAACAGCCACATGATCGCGCGCAGGCGGGCGTCCGGATCGGCCGGAAGCAGACCGGGATGCTGCTCGGCCAGGTGCAGGACGATCGCGCCGGACTCGAACAGCACCCGCTCGCCCTCCTGCCAGGTGGGAATCTGGCCGAACGGATTACGGGCCAGATGGGCGGGCTGCTTCATCTGCGCAAAGCTGAGCAGTTGCACGTCGTAGGCAATGCCCAGTTCCTCCAGCGCCCAGCGCACGCGCATGTCACGGGCCAGGCCCTGGCCGCGGTCGGGGGAGGTGGCGAAGGCGGTGAGGGTCGGGGACATCGCTGTACTCCTGCAGACGGAAGGGTGTGCCTTTGTTGTTCCGACGAGTGACGGTGTCGGGAATCGACAGCGACCACACTGACCTGCACCTCGCCTGCACGCGTTCTGCACGCAGGCGCTGTCGCCCATCCCGCAGTCTGCCGGGGTCATCCACAGAGGCAGGCAGGAAAGCCATGAATACCCCCGGAAAACCCAAGCCCAGCTGGCGCCAGAGAAATGTGCTGATGGGAGCACTCGCTGCCGTGCTGTTGATCGTGCTGATCATCCTCTTCGTGCCCTGGTGACCACGTGAGGTCGGTTTGATGTGAGCCGCACGCGGCTGTGGCGTGAAGCAGTCAGTGCGGGTTGGGTGAAGTGAGGCAGGCATCAATCGCTGCTCACCCGCGAACCACACCAACCTGGCCACAGTGGTCCCACAGGCAGCGCAGTCAACGCTGCTTTTCTCCCCCGATCCGAAGACAGGAGCAACGCCATGAGCACCCAGTCCACCATCGAACATCGCCTCAACGACCTGATTGAAATTGCCCGCGATGGCAAGTCGTTCTACGAGGAAGCGGCCACCAAGGTGAAGGATGCCGAACTGTCGGCGCTGTTCGTCCGCATCGCCGGCGTCAAGGGCAGGATCGTCGCTGCGCTGAGTGGCTCGGTGGCCGCCAGCGGTGGCAAGCCGGCCGAGCACGGCACCCTGGTCGGTTCGATGCAGCAGTTCTACGGCAAGGTGCGCGCGGCGTTCGGCGACACCAACTACGGCTATGTGGCCGAACTGGAAGAATCCGAGGACCGTCTGCTCGGCGCATTCAAGGATGTGCTGAAGGAGAACGATCTGCCGCCGGCGGTGCGCCAGGAAGTCACCCAGCTGCTGCCGGACGTGCAGGAGTGCCACAACGTGATGCGCGCGCGCAAGCACGCGATGAAGGCGGCCTGATCATCGGGCGCAGGATGTAAAAAAGGGGCGGCCGTGAGGCCGCCCCAACCCGTCAAACGCAGGTTGTGTCAGAAGCGGATCGACCAGCGTGCATTGGCACCGTGGTCGCGGCTTTCACTGCCGAACTGGCCGCTGTAGCCCAGTTCCAGCTGCTGGCGCGGACTCAACCAGGCCGCCAGGCCGATCTCGGCCACCACCGCGCTGTCGGCAATCGGTGCACCGTTCACCGCAAACGTGGTCGCGCCGTCAGCGAAGGCCAGGTTGGCCACCTGGCTGCGGTCACCCGAGGCACGGCGATAGCCGACGCCGCCGCGCAGGTGCAGCCAGCTTTCCTGCTGGAACGACGCCTTCAGGCCCTTGTCGAAGCGCACGCCGGCGGTGGCGATGGTGGTGCCGGTGTCATCCACCTCGCCACGCAGTGCCGCCGCGCCGCCGCGTTCGTTGATGCGCTTGAGGTCCACTTCAACGCGCGCCACCTGCAGGTACGGCTCCAGCCCGGCTTCCGGCCCGCCGAAGCGGTACCCGGCCTCGATGAAGGCCTGGCGGGTGCGGGCGTCGTAGCGTGCGCTCAGGCTGTCGCTGAAGCCAGCAAAGCCGACTTCGCGCGTGCTCTTCACTTCGTGCTGGCTCCATGCCACACCGCCGCGCAGGCCGAAGCCACCCCAGCTGTGGCTGGCGTAGGCACCGAAATGCGTGTTGTCGATCTTCGACTTGGCGCGACGGTCCTGCTGCTTCACGTCGGTGCGGCCGGTACCGGCCAGCACACCCAGCTGCCAGCCGGAGACCTCGCGGTCGATGCCGACCAGCAGGCCGTTGCTGTTGGCTTCGGTACGGGCGGTGTTGAAATCACCGTCCAGCTTGCCGTTGCCACCGATCGCCTGGACCCAGGCACCGGTCGCATCGCCGGTCTCGGCACCGGGCGCGGCGGCACCGGCACGGCGCGACAGCGCGGCATCGCGCACATAGCGGCTGCCCTCGACCAGGGCCAGAGCGGTGGCCGGATGCAGCTCGCCACTGAGGCCGTCAAGCACGCCGCCGACCTGCTGCGGGAACAGCTGGGTGAGCGGCTTGGGCAGGCCCTGGTTGATCGGCAGCAGGTCAGCGGCACCCGCCACTGCGCGCTGGTTGGGGGTGGTGGCAGCGGTAGTCAGGGAAGCACCGCGGGCAACGTCGATACGCGCACCATTGGCGCCGTAGGCCAGGCTGAACTGCAGGAACGGCGAGAACGCGCTGAAGTCGGTCTTGGCGAACTGGCCGCTGACACCGCCGTCGGCGCGCAGGAAGTTGAACTGTTCGCCGAGGTAGTACACGCCCGGTTCCGGTAGTGCGACCAGAGTACCGCCGAGCGTGGCGGTGCCGGTGACGTGCAGCTGGTCGCTGCGGCCACCCGGAGCCAGTTCCGCGGCATACACGCCGGTGGCGCCCTGCACGTAGTTGCCGTTGATGGTGAGTGTGCCGATCGAGTTGCCCGGTGCGATGATGCCGTCCACGCGGGTGGTGCCCAGCGTACCGATGCCCTTCAGCAGGCCGTTGGCGCCGACCGTGGTGGTGCCGCCGGTCTGGGTGCCGTTGAATGACACCACGCCGCCGTTGACGGTCAGGCTGCTGTTCTTCAGCAGGCCGCTGCTGCTGACCGTGCTGACGCCGCCGCTGGTGTTCAGTGCGGTGGAGACCAGGCTGCCGTTGAGCAGGAACTGGCCGCCCTGCACCTCGACCGCTGACGTCAGCGTGTTGGTGCCATTCAATTCCAGCGTGCCGTCGCGCAGCATAGCGCCGTTGAAGCTGTTGTTGCCGCTCAGGCGCAGCCAGCCGATGCCGGACTTGGTCAGCTTGCCGGGGCCGCCGATGTCATTGGTCCAGTTGTCCCAGGCGTCGCCTTCCCAGACCTTCAGGCCACCGGCCTTCTGGTTCATCACCACGTTGGTGTCCACGCGCAGCGAGCCGTAGCCTTCGATGGCCTTCTTCAGATCGACCATGCCCCAGCCGTAGATTGGATCGATGCCTGCTGCACCCAGGTCGCGCGCGGTGGTCAGCAGCACGTCGCGCACCTGGGCGTTGTCCAGATACGGGAAGCGCTCCATCAGCAGGCCCAGCGCGCCGGTGATGTGTGGCGCCGCCATCGACGTGCCCGTCTTGGTGCCATAGACGTACTGGGTGTTCTCGCTGTCGATGATCAGGCGGACGTAGGCCGAAGTGTTCTCGACGCGGCCCTGGATATCACCGGACACGATGGTGCTCAGGATGTCGGTACCGGGAGCCGAGATGCACCAGTTGGCGGCAACGCCGCAGATGCTGGAACTGCCATCGATCACGTAGTCGGTTTCGCCCGCAGCAGCATTGGGCCGGCGGACGTTGGCCACTGCCAGCCAGTACGGTTCCAGTTCGGGCTTCCAGCGCGGCATGGCGGCCGTGATTCCGGCGACGGCGCCACTGCCGTTGCCAGCTGACCACACTTGGATGAGCGTGGAGCCGGGGGTATCGCCATTGCTGGCGTAGATGCTGCCGTACACGCCGTAGTCGGCACCGATGTTGGCGTACTGCTGGTCCAGCGCGGCGGCGGTCATGTTGCGCGTGGAGATGCCCCAGCTGTGATTGATGGCGCGCACGCCCTGCGCCTGGATCTGCGCATACATGTCCAGCGTCGCGGCGTCGTCCGGATCAGTTCGATAGACAGCACGCGGACGGTAGTAGTTGTCCGGATCCAGGCGCCACTCGTAGTAGGTGTCGCCAAACACCCGGGCGGCGGTGAGGTCTGAACCAAATGCCACGCCGTGCATACCCGTGCCATCGCGGTTGGCACCGATGGTGCCCAGCACATGCGTGCCGTGGTCGGCATAGCTGAAGCCGTACGGCTGGCCGGCGGCGATCAGGCGTGCGGCGAGTGCTGCCGGAACGCCGGCGCCGAGACCGTAGTAGTTGTAGCCGGGCTGTTCGCCACGGGTCTGCCCGCAAGCACCGGCACCTGCGACTACGCCCGGTGTCGCGCAGTCCGCGCCGATGGTGATGCTGGAAGTGTTGCGGCCGGAGAATTCGGGATGGGCCAGTGCCGAACCGGAGTCGAACAGCGCCAGGCGCACGCCCTTGCCAGTCAGGCCGCGTGCGTAGGCATGGTCGGCCCCCATCGCAGCCAGGCCCCAATCGGCATTGAATTCGTCACTGCGCCAGCTTGCCGGGTCACCCGGGTTGCCGAGAATGGCGGGGGGAGTCGCCGCAGGGGCAGCGGCCGTCGCTGCCGGTGCCGTGCCGGTGGCAGGTTGCGCCCACGCAGCCTGCAGTTGGCGCTGCTGCTGCCAGGCATCAAGTGATTCGCTGGCCAGGGCGGGCAGCGCGGTAGCCAGCAGCAGCGAACTGGCAACGGCAAGCGCCAGCGGGCGGTGCGACAGGGAGCGGGACGAACGGCCGTACAGCGGGTGATTCATCGGACAACTTCCTTGGTTGACGGACAACAACGCCGTTAACGCCAAGGCGGGGCAACACCCCCCAGTAATGTGAAGGTAATTTTATGAACGCGTTAATTTTGCGTGACAGAGGCGTTCACGTGGTCTCCCGACGGCCGCTTTACCGTGGGCCGGCCTGGGCTCACCAGGCTTATCAAGGAGTGATATCGATGCGTACTTTCAGGAAAGTGATCACGGCGGCGGTGTTCGCGTTGGCCTGTACCGGTTCGGTGGCCGTGGCCGGGCCGGTGGAACCCTGCGACCGGCCGTGCTGGCGGGCCTACCAGGCGTGCTTGTCCACCGGCGGAGATGCCACCGAGTGCGAGCAGGCGTACAACACCTGTGTGATCGATCTCTGCATGGGCGTGTGAGTCGCGCCGGTTGAAGCGGCATGATGTGGGGCCCCGTCAGCGACGGGGCTCTTCTGTTTCCGCCGAAGGAGTCTCATGGCTGTCAAACGTGTCGTCGCCAACATCGCCACCCCGGACCCGTCACGTGCGGCGGCCTTCTATACCGGTCTGCTGGGCATGCCGGTGGTGATGGACCACGGATGGATCGTCACCCACGGCGGCCAGGGCAACGCGCTGGCCCAGATCAGTTTCGCCAGCGAAGGCGGCGGCGGTGCGCCGGTGCCGGACCTGTCGATCGAGGTGGACGATCTGCAGCAGGTGCTCGACCGCGTGCACGCGGCTGGCATCGCACTGGAATACGGGCCGGCCGACGAGCCGTGGGGCGTGCGTCGCTTCTTCGTCCGCGATCCGTTCGGGCGCCTGCTCAATATCCTGGCTCACCGCTGAGCGAGGCAGGCGGCCCGTCCGTAGCCCGCTCAGCCCTGCTGCCGCGGCGAGCGTTCGGCCAGCGGCTCATCGGCCGGTTGTTGCTGTTGCTGCCGCATGCCTGCGTGGCGGGCGTGACCTCCTTCGCGGCCGATGGCGGCCATGTGCTGGCGGTCGCGGCTGATGGCCTGGCCGCCCTTGCGGCCGGCAAGGCGCGCTTCGGCCGGGCTGAATTCGTGCGCATTGCCGGAGGCATGCGCTGCACGGCCGCCCTTGGCGGCGATCGCGCGCTGCTTGTCCTGGTCCATCGAAGCGAAGCCGCGTTGGGAAGTGCCGCGCTGCGGGTCGGCCATGGGAACTCTCCAGAGCAGGGAGGAAAGCAGCATCCTTGCCGATGCCCGGCTAAGGCCATGTCCGCGCGGGCGGCGCAGCCTTCACGCCACGCCGCAGTTGCGTTCACGCGCCGCTACGGTAGCGAACACAGCGTTGGCGGCGGTGCTATCGCAGATGACCGATGGCTTGCCTAGAATCGCAGCATCCCGGTAGTTCCCGGGAGCCTCGAGTGAATGGACTCAATGAAGATTCTGTTGACCGGCAGTTCCGGGCGGATCGCACGCGCGATCTTCGGTGCGCTGGCGGCGACCCATGAAGTGGTGGGGCTGGATCGCAGCCCATTCGCCACCACCCGCATCATTGCCGATGTCGCCGACCGCCAGGCTGTGGCGCGCGCGGTGCAGGGTGTCGACGCGGTGATCCACACCGCCGCCCTGCACGCACCGCACGTGGGCCTGGTGCCCGATGCGGTGTTCCAGCAGATCAATGTGGACGCCACGGCCCACCTGCTGCAGGCGGCACGCGAGGCGGGCGCACGGCGCTTCGTGCTGACCAGCACCACGGCGCTGTACGGCCATGCGGTGGTCGCCGGCGGCTGCCGTTGGATCGACGAAGATACCGAGCCGTTGCCGCGTACGATCTACCACCGTACCAAGCTGCAGGCCGAGGCCCTGGCCGAGGCTGCGGTGGCGCCCGGGTTCAGCGTGCGCGTACTGCGCATGGGCCGCTGCTTCCCCGAACCTCCCGAACGCATGGCGATGTTCCGCCTGCATCGTGGCCTGGACGCGCGTGATGTGGCCAGCGCACACGCCACGCTGCTGCTGGATGCGGGCGAGGGGTTCGCGCGTTACGTCGCCTGTGCGCCCACCCCGTTCCGGCGCGAGGACTGCCTGGACCTGGCCGCGCGCCCGCGCAGCGTGCTGGCCCGGCGCGCCCCGCAGCTGCTCGCCGAGTTCGAGCGCCGTGGCTGGCCATTGCCGCTCAGCATCGACCGCGTCTATGACAGTGCGCGGTTGCGCAGCGAGCTCGGCTGGCAGCCGCGCTTCGGCCCGGATGATGTGCTGCAGCAGTATGCGGCCGGCAGCATCGAGGTCCTGCCGCGCGCGCAATGGATCAAGGACCGCGTGGCCGAGTAGGCGCAGGTGGCTGTGCGGGCCGCGCTTCATGCCCCGTCCCTGAGCGGATTCAGCAATGTGTAGGCGCGGCGACTCAACCTCGTGGGTACGCGGCCGCTAACCCGGTGCGCTTCCAGTGCCGGGCCAGACCCGGCCGCTGGGGGCCCGCGCGACGGATCGCGCGCCTGCGCGGCGCCTCGCGGTGCCGGTCGTCCTGAACTGCCTTGCGGACCCTTCCATGCCTTCTTCCCGCTCCGCCGCTGCCCGCCGCCCGGGCAGCATCGCCCACAAGCTGATGCTGGGCACTGCCCTGATCGCGCTGCTGTGCTTCGGCCTGACCGCCTTCCTGATCTACCGCCAGGCCAGTGCCAGCCTGATCGACGCCTCGCGCCAGACCATGACCAGTGAGGCCAATGCGGAGGCCCGCCAGGTCGCCGCCGACCTGGGCACCGCCTTCGCCAGCAACGATGCGATGGTCGAAGCCGTGCTGGCCCAGCGCGCACGCGGCGACGTTCCCGACCGCGCCAGCCTGGCCGCGGTCCTCGGCGAGCAGCTGCGCACCCATCCGGAATGGCTGGGCAAGAGCACCATGTGGGAAGCCGAAGCGTTCGATGGCAAGGATGCCGAGTTCGCCAACACCGAGATGCACGACGCCACCGGCCGCTACATGAGCTACTGGGCCTGGCACGAGGGCAAGCCGCAGCAGTCGACCATGACCGACTACACCGAGGCCGCTGACGGTTCGGCCGACTGGTACGTGGTGCCCAGCCGCGACAAGCTGCCCAAGGTCAGCGAACCCTACGCCTACGACATCGCCGGCCAGCAGGTGCTGATGAGCACGCTGAGCTCGCCGATCGTGGAGAACGGCACCTTCCTGGGCGTGTTCACCGTCGACTTCTCGCTGGCGGCCTTGCAGAAGCACCTGGCCACGCTGAAGCCAATGGGCGCCGGCCATGTCGAACTGCTGTCACCCAAGGGCGTGGTGCTGGCCTCGGCCAATGCCGCCGAGATCGGCAAGCCGCGTACTGATGCATTGACCCGCGGCATGCTGGCCGACATCGCGGCCGACCGCCGCTTCGAGGCGTTCACCCCGGATGCCGAGGGCAACGTGCGCGTGTACGTGCCGTTGCGCGTAGGCGATGCACCGCAGCGCTTCGCGCTGGGGGTGGTGATGCCGCATGCAGTGATCGTGGCCGAGGCGCGCCAGCTGCTGTGGCTGACCCTGCTGGTGGGCGTGGTGGCGGCGCTGACGCTCAGCGCCGGCGTGTATGTGCTGCTGCGCCGGCTGGCGATCCGCCCGTTGGCCGAGGCCGTGCGTGTGGCCGGTGATGTGGCCGCCGGCAAGCTGGACAGCACGCTGCCGGCGCGCAGCAACGATGAAGTGGGCCGCCTGCTGGACGCGATGCAGGGCATGCGCGGCCAGTTGCAGGCGGTGATGGCCGCACAGGCGGAAATGGCGCAGCGCCATGAGGCCGGTGAACTGAGCTATCGCATGGATGCGACCGCGTTCCCGGGCGAGTACGGCCGCATGGTCGCCGACAGCAACCAGCTGGTGGCCGCCAGCAATGCCGTCACCCAGCGCCTGGTGGAGGTGATGCAGCGCTATGCGGTGGGCGATCTGAGTGTGGACATGGAAGCGCTGCCGGGCGAGAAGGCGGTGTTCACCGCTGCGATGGCCACCACCAAGCACAACCTGGCCGCGATCAACGAGCAGATCCAGCAGCTGGCGGCGGCCGCTGCCGCCGGCGATTTCGCGGTGCGTGGCGATGTGTCGCGCTTCGATCATGATTTCCGCCGCATGGTGGACACGCTCAACACCATGATGCAGGTCAGCGACCACAACCTGGCCGAACTGTCGACGCTGCTGCGGGCCATTGCCGCCGGAGACCTCAGCGCGCGCATGCACGGTGACTTCCATGGCGTGTTCGCGGTGATGCGCGATGATGCCAACAGCACCGTGCAGCAGCTGACCGGCATCGTCGGGCAGATCCAGCAGTCGGCCGCCAGCATCCGCCTGGCCGCGGGCGAGATCGCCGCCGGCAACAGCGACCTGTCACGCCGCACCGAGCAGCAGGCAGCCAACCTGGAAGAGACGGCGGCCTCGATGGAGGAACTGACCTCCACCGTGCGCCAGAACGCCGACCACGCACTGCAGGCCAATACCCTGGCCGGCTCGGCAGCCGGTGTCGCCAGCGAAGGCGGGCAGGTGGTCAGCCAGGTGGTGCAGACCATGGAGCAGATCGAAGCCTCGTCGCAGCGTATTGCCGAGATCATCTCGGTGATCGATGGCATTGCGTTCCAGACCAACATCCTGGCGCTCAACGCTGCCGTCGAAGCAGCACGTGCCGGTGAACAGGGGCGCGGCTTTGCGGTGGTGGCCAGTGAAGTGCGCGCGCTGGCGCAGCGCTCGGCCGGCGCCGCCAAGGAGATCAAGGAACTGATTGATGCCTCGGTGGCCCAGGTGGGCGCGGGCGCGCAGCTGGTGCACGGTGCAGGCCGCACCATGCAGGAGATCGTCGGCCAGGTCGGCCGGGTCAACGAGATCATGGCCGAGATCTCGGCGGCCTCGCGCGAGCAGTCGGCGGGCATCGAGCAGGTCAACCAGACCGTGGTGCAGATGGACGAGACCACCCAGCAGAACGCTGCGCTGGTGGAGGAAGCCAGCGCTGCGGCACGCGCGATGGAAGAACAGGCCGAGCAGCTGGCGGTGGCGGTGTCGCGCTTCCGCCTGCAGGCCGAACCGCTGCCTGCAGCGCGCCGCGCCGCCTGAACGGCGCCGTGGGCTGAAGCGATTCAGCTTCGGCAGACGGTCGGCAGGGGCGGGAATGAGGCGCCGGGACACCCCGGCGCCACCGTCGGTGACCCCACCGTTACCCACCCGCCTTGTTTTTAGGATAGGGTGCGCAGTTCCGCTGCCGTTCCAGCTGAACCCGGATGGCAGCGGGATGTCCATGGAGGTTGCATGACCACACCTGCTACACCGGAAAACGCACCGGGACCGGTGCTCCTGCCGACACCTGAAGTGGTGCAGGCACAACAACTGCTCGCACGCCAGCAACTGGCGGTGGCCATGGACCGTGCGCGCACGGCGGCCACGCAGAACGCGGCACCGGCCGCGCTGGAAAGCGAGTAACGCGCAACGGCAACGATCGCGCTGGCACATGGCCAGCGCGATCCCGACGCGCATCGATCAGAAGCGTGCGGTCATGCTGAAGAAGTAGCTGCGCCCCGCGACGAAGTAGTCGGTGGAGCCTTCGGCATACAGTTTCTTGTCGGCCAGGTTGCTGACGCCACCGCGCAGGGTCAGTACCTCGTTGACGTTCCATGCCGCGGTCAGGTCATACAGGGTGTAGGCCTTGAAGAAGGTGGTGGCCACGCCGGTCTGCTTGCCGGTGTACTGTGCCGACAGGCTGCTGGAAAACACCGTGTTGGGCGTCCAGTCCAGCGACGAGTATCCCGAGAATTCCGGGGTGTCGATCAGGTTGCGGCCGGTGGTCAGGTTCTTGGCTTCCTTCATCCAGGTCGCCGAGGTGCGCCAGCGCCAGTGCTCGCCGAAGCGCACGTTGAGGTTGCCTTCCATGCCGCTGGTACGCGCGCGCTGGACGTTGCTCATCCGCGTCCACCAGATGCCGTTGAACCGGCCCAGCGGCGCGTACTCGATCTTGTTCCTGAAATCGGTATGGAAGTAGGTCAGGCCGGCATCGACACGTTCATTGTCGAAGCTGATGCCGATCTCGCGGTTGGTGCTGGTCTCCGGATCCAGATCCGGGTTGCCGGCCATGTAGCAGCCGCCGCGGGTGTAGCCCAACGGGATCAGCGAGGTACAGCCACGACCGCCGGACTGGGTGGCGGCATTGGGCGAGTTCTCGGTCAGGCTCGGCGCGCGGAAGCCCTTGGAGATGCCGCCGCGGATCGTCCACTGCTCGGCCGGGTGCCAGACCAGGTAGGCACGCGGACTGACGTGGCCGCCGAATTTCTCGTGATGGTCCAGGCGTGCGCCCAACGTCAGTGCCAGGGTGCGGTGCAGCTTCAGTTCGTCCTCCACGAACAGGGCCCAGGTATCCACTTCCAGGCTCGAGCCATTGACCGGATTGCCGGCGTAGTCGATCGGCGCGCGGCCGATGGTATCGGTGTTGGTCAGTTCCTGGCGCTTCCACTGGCCACCGACGGCGAACTGGTGCTCCACGCCCAGCGTGAACGGCGTGGTCAGGCTGCCTTCGATGATGGTGTCGGTGGCCTCGGAGCGGCCGGTCGCGCCGATGTCATTCTTGTACTCGGTCCAGTACGCACTGATCCTGGAGGTGCCGAAGCTCCACGTGCCATCGTGGTTGAGTGCCAGCGAGCTGCGCTTGAGTTCACTGGCCCCCCAGGCGCCTTCGTCCTGCTGCTCCAGTGCGGTGTCGATGAAGGCCTGCTGCACGCCGTGGCCCGCTTCAAGCGATACGTCCTGCGCGTCGCTCAGTTTCCATTGCAGCAATGCATCGACGTTGCGGTCCTTCTCGCCGGCATAGGCATTGCCGTAGACACCACCGTTGGACCGGTCGGAATCGCGCCGCATGCTGTTGGCGCCGATGCGCAGCCCGACCCGCTCGCTGAGCGGGCCGGAGAACGTTGCGCCGATCTGCTGGGTGTCGCCGCGCGTGTCATCGCCGGGGCGGGTATAGCTGTGGGTGGCACTGCCGCGCCACTCATCGCCGATGCGCTTGGTGATGATGTTGATCACCCCGCCCATGGCGTCGGAGCCGTACAGTGAGGACATCGGCCCGCGCACCACTTCGATGCGCTCGATCTGGTCGGGCGAAATCCAGTTCAGGTCCTGGCGGCCCAGGTCCGGCCGGTAGTTGGTCGAGGCCGAGCTGCCCATGCGCTTGCCGTCCACCAGCACCAGCGTGTAGTTGGACGGCATCCCGCGCAGCTTGATCTTGGACTGTTCGCCAGCCGCACTCAGGCCGCCGGTGACGCCGGGCACGCGGCTGAGCAGGGTGGCCAGGTCGTGCACCGGCTGCCGCTCGATGTCCTCGCGGCTGATCACGCTGATGCTGGCCGGCGCATCCTTGATCCATTGCTGGTTGCCTGAGGCGGTGACCACCACGGTGTCCAGATCCTTGGTGGAGGCATCGGCGCTGGCCTCGGCGGCGGCCAGGCCGGGCAGGGTCAGCAGGCAGGCGGTGGCCAGGGCGTGGGCCAGGCGGGTACGCGGCAGGCGCGCGGAGCGGGGGTGGGACGGCAGGGACATGACGGCTTCCATGGGAGGTGGGGGACCCGGTGGAAGCAGCAGGCGCAGGCAATCGGCAGCCAGCCCCTTCCATGGGTCATCTGGGGTGCGCGGTTCGGACCGGCGCAGCTGGGTGGGTCTGGGCCGTGAGGAAGACGGCGACCTGCCTGGTTAATGAAATGATAACTGTTCGCGTTTGATACGATCCAGTACCCGGGGCGACATCGTGACATCCAGCGCGCACCGCGCCCGCTCGCCTGCTATTGGCTGAATGGGGAGAAATCCCGGCGTAGACCTTCGCACCCGGCTTACATCCGGCGCCCTAGACTGGGCCGCATTTTCGATTCCGCCCCGTTGGAGATCGTGTGGGTTCCGGTAGTGACAGACATCGACTGTGTGGCCTTGTGCCGACGCAGCCAGGACAAGTGCGGGCGCCGGGAAAGCGCGCCGGGAACCTTGGTGCATGCAGCCCGGCCGGGATGGCCGGCCGTGCCGACTGCGCGGAGTAGGCGGCAATGGGGGTGCAGACCATCCACGCTGAAGCCGATACGCCCGGGCTTGATGCCGGCTGGGCACTGCTGCCGGCCGAATCACCGTTGCCGATGCCCGAGCAGACCCTGCGCCAGGGCGCGCTGAAGGTCCGTCGGCATCGTACGTCGCCGCGCCTGATCGGCCTGCGTCGTTTCTATATTTTCGGCGGCACCCTGGCCATGACGGCCCTGGCCACGCGGATGATGTGGCGGGTGCTGTCGGCCAACGGCATCAGCGTGCTCGAAGCCTGCCTGCTGGTGTTGTTCGTCGGCCTGTTCGCCTGGATCGCGCTGTCCTTCGCCAGCGCCCTGGCCGGCTTCCTGACCGCAGTGTTCGACCGCGGCTACCGCCTGGGCATCGATCCGGACAAACCGCTGCCGACCGTACACAGCCGCACCGCGCTGCTGATGCCGACCTACAACGAAGATCCGCGGCGCCTGCTGGCCGGCCTGCAGGCAATCTACGAATCGGTGGCGGCCACCGGCCAGCTCGAACGTTTCGACTTCTTCGTGCTCAGCGATACCCGGCGCGAGGACATCGCGCGCGCCGAGGAGCAGGTGTTCGCCGAACTGCGCGAGCGGGTTCCGGAGGGCATGACGCGGCTGTTCTATCGCCGCCGTGGCGACAACAGCGGGCGCAAGGCTGGCAATATCGCCGACTGGGTGCGCCGCTTCGGTGGCGCCTACCCGCAGATGCTGATCCTCGACGCCGACAGCCTGATGACCGGCGACAGCATCGTGCGCCTGGTGGCCGGCATGGAGCACAACGCCGATGTCGGCCTGATCCAGACCCTGCCGTCGGTGATCGGCGGGCGCACCCTGTTTGCGCGCATGCAGCAGTTCGGCGGCCGCGTGTACGGCCCGGTGATCGCCCGTGGCGTGGCCTGGTGGCATGGCGCCGAGAGCAACTACTGGGGCCACAACGCGATCATCCGCACCCGTGCCTTCGCCGACCACGCCGGCCTGCCGGCGCTGCCGGGGCGCAAGCCGTTCGGCGGCCACGTGCTCAGCCATGACTTCGTTGAAGCGGCACTGATGCGGCGTGGCGGTTGGGCCGCGCACATGGTGCCGTACCTGGGCGGCAGCTATGAAGAAGGCCCGCCGACGCTGACCGACCTGCTGGTGCGCGACCGCCGCTGGTGCCAGGGCAACCTGCAGCACGGCAAGGTGGTCGGCAGCCGCGGCCTGCACTGGATCAGCCGCACGCACATGCTGATCGGCATCGGCCATTACTTCACCGCGCCGATGTGGGCGATGCTGATGCTGATCGGCATCGCCATCCCGTTGTTCCAGGAGGGCATCGACTTCAACGCCCTGCTGCACCTGTCCCCCAGCGTGTACTGGCGTGCCCAGGACGAGGAGCAGGTGGTACGCCTGTTCGCCGCCACCATGGCGGTGCTGCTGCTGCCCAAGGTGCTGGGCTACCTGGCGATGCTGCTGGACCCGGTCGACCGCCGTGGCTGTGGCGGTGCGATCCGTGCGTTCGTGTCGATGCTGGTGGAAACCGTGCTGGCCGCGCTGATGGCGCCGGTGGTGATGTACGTGCAGTCGCGCGGCGTGGCCGAAGTGCTGTCCGGGCGCGATTCCGGCTGGGACGCGCAGCAGCGTGACGATGGCGGCATTTCGTGGATGGCCTTGATCCGCGGCTATGGCGGGCTGGGCGTGTTCGGCGCCTTCATGGGGGTGCTGGCCTGGGCGGTGTCGCCGTCGCTGGCCGCCTGGATGGCGCCGGTGGTGATCGGCATGGTGCTGGCCATTCCGGTGGTGGCGCTGACCTCTTCGCGTGGTCCGGGCGCCTTCCTGCATCGCCTGGGCCTGCTCGACATCCCGGAAGAGAACATTCCGCCGCCGGTGCTGGTGCGGGCCGCGCAGCTGCGCCGGGAAGCGGGCGAGCAGCCACCCCTGTACTGATCGCCCCGCGCCAGCGGCATAATGCGGCTCGAACTTGAAGGAGCCGCATCATGCTGCAAACGGTGGAACAGGAAACCGGCGCCTCGCCGCAATGGTCGGTGATCTGGCTGCACGGGCTCGGCGCCGACGGCCACGATTTCGCGCCGATCGTGCCGGAACTGGTGCGCCCGCACTGGCCGGCGCTCCGCTTCGTGTTTCCACATGCACCGGTGCGGCCGATCACCATCAACAACGGCGTGCCGATGCGTGGCTGGTATGACATCGTCGGCATGGATTTCCGTTCGCGCGCCGACATGGCCGGCGTGCGTGAATCGGTGGCGCAGCTCGATGCGCTGATCGCGCGCGAGATCGCGCGCGGCATCGCCGCGGAAAAGATCTTCCTGGCCGGCTTCTCGCAGGGCGGCGCGATCATCCTTACCGCCGCGCTGTCGCGCACCGCGCCGTTGGCCGGGCTGATCGCACTGTCGACCTACCTTCCCGATGCCGATGCGGCCACCCGGGCGGAGGGAGCGGTGCAGGTGCCGGTATTCATGGCCCATGGCAGCAGCGACCCGGTGATTCCGCAGGCGGTGGCCGCGCACAGCGCACAGACGCTGCGCACGCTGGGGCTGGAGATGGAATGGCACAGCTACCCGATGGCCCACCAGGTCTGCGCCGAAGAAATCCAGGCGCTGGGTGACTGGCTGCATGACCGGCTGGGCGCTGCCTGAGCCATGTCGCCGGCCAGCGCGCCCCCCTGGATGCCGGAGCTGTGCCGCCTGCCGCGGGTTGCGGCGATGCTCGGCCTGGCCGAGCTGGTGGTGGTGGTGCTGGCCCTGGCACCCGATGGCAGTCGTCACTGGACCTTCGGCGAACTGCTCTCGGCCAGTGGCTTCGCGCTGTGGCTGGCGCTGGCGGTGACCGCCAGCCTGTGCCTGCTGCGGCAGGCGCTGTCGAGCCTGCCGCAGATGCTGGGCGCGGTCACGGCGATTGCGCTGGCGGCGCTGATCGCGGTGGTCTGCGCCGGCATCGTGCATGCGCTTTACGCGGTGCTGGGTGACAGCTTCGCGCGCGGCATCAGCTTCTGGCGTTTCACCCTGGGCAGTGCGGCGACCACCGCGCTGATCACCGCCCTGGCGCTGCGCTATTTCTATGTGAGTGACCGTTGGGCGGCGCAGGTGCAGGCCAATGCACGCGCGCAGGCCGATGCACTGCAGGCGCGCATCCGACCGCATTTCCTGTTCAACAGCATGAACCTGATCGCCAGCCTGCTGCATCGCGACCCGGCGGTGGCCGAGCGTGCAGTGCTGGATCTGTCCGACCTGTTCCGCGCGGCACTGGGGGCGGGCGAGGGCGATTCCACGTTGCGCGACGAATGCGAACTGGCCGAGCGCTATCTCTCCATCGAATCGCTGCGCCTGGGCGAACGTCTGCAGGTGCGCTGGCAGCGTGATGAGCCACTGCCGTGGGATCAGCCCTTGCCGCGCCTGGTGCTGCAGCCGCTGGTCGAAAATGCCGTGCTGCATGGCATCTCGCGCCTGCCTGAGGGCGGCACCATCGAGCTGCAGCTGGCCTGCGAAGGCAATGAACTGCAGATCCGCGTCCGCAATCCGGCGCCCGACCCGCAAGCGCCCGGGCTGGCCCTGGCGCGTGGCGCTGGCCACGCCCAGCACAGCATCGGCCATCGGCTGGCCTGGCGCTTCGGCAGCGCCGCGCGGATGACGGCTGGCTGGAGCGAGGGCTACTATGCCTGCCAGGTGACAGTGCCGATCCAGTGAGGGAACGATCGTGAGGGTAGTCATCGCCGATGACGAACCGCTGGCGCGCGAGCGCCTGCGCAGCCTGCTGGCGGCGCAGGAGGGCGTGGACGTGGTGGCCGAAGCCGGCAACGGCGAACAGGCCCTGCACGCGTGCGCGGAACTGCAGCCGGACCTGGTCCTGCTGGACATCGCGATGCCCGGACTGGACGGGTTGGAGGCAGCGCGTCATCTGGCCAGTTTCGAGCCGCGGCCGGCCGTTGTGTTCTGCACCGCCTACGATGCACACGCGCTGTCGGCCTTCGAGGCGGCGGCCATCGACTATCTGATGAAGCCGGTGCGCGCCGAGCGGCTGGCCGCGGCGATCGCGCGTGCGCGCACCTTCCTGGCCGGCCGTGACGGCCAGCCGCATGACAACAGCGGGCAGCAGGCGCGCAGCATGCTGTGCGCGCGCCTGCGTGGCAGCCTGCGGCTGATTCCGCTGGACGACATCCACTACCTGCAGGCCGAAGAGAAGTACGTGGTGGTGCACCATGCGCGCGGAGAGGATCTGATCGAGGAGTCGTTGAAGTCGCTGGAAGAGGAATTCGCCAGCCGTTTCATCCGCATCCATCGCAACTGCCTGGTGGCGCGGCATGAGCTGGTCGAACTGCGCCGTGGCACTGGCGGGCAGGTGCAGGCGGTGCTGCGGCATGGCAAGCAACCGTTGGAAGTCAGCCGCCGCTGCGTGGCGACGCTGAAGCAGGAATTGCGGCATCTGTAGGGTTCCGCGCGGCCTGCGGCCGCGACTGCTTCGAAATCAACATCAACATCAACAGCAACAGCGGGTCATGGCTCGGTGTTCCTACGTGCTGGGTCGGGCCGGGGTGGGGTGGCGGGACACGCTGCAAGTACATCCCTGTCAGCTCGATGGCGCCATCCATGGCGCCAACGGTCCCGCCACCCCACCCCGGCCCAACCCTCTCGTTGTCTCCTGCGTCGGACAGCAAGAGCGTTGGTGTTATCGGAGGGGGAGAGAAATGTAGAGTCGAGCCATGCTCGACTCAGAGCGAAGCGATCCGCTGTTGCTCCGCTTTTCTTTTGATCTTCCGTGGCTGGCGCGCACGGAAACTGTCAGAGGCCGGGCGGGGTGGGTTGGCGGGGGTGTCCGCGGCATGGATGCCGCGGCCAAGCCTCCACGGACGGATTCACGGCGTCCCCCGCGAACCCACCCCGCCCGGCCAAACGCAATGATCCAGCCGTTCGCCCCAGCCAGGAGGAACTCCGCCGTTGGCCGTATCCGCGCCGGAGGCGCGATAATGTGCCGATGGAAACCGTCCGCATCGCCACCCGCAAGAGCCCGCTCGCCCTCTGGCAGAGCGAACACGTCGCCGATCGCCTGCGCCATGCCCACCCCGGCCTGCATGTGGAACTGGTACCGATGAGCACCCGCGGTGACGAAGTGCTGGACCGCTCGCTGGCGGCCATCGGTGGCAAGGGGCTGTTCCTGAAAGAGCTGGAGCTGGCCATGCTGCGTGGAGAGGCTGATTGTGCCGTCCACTCGCTGAAGGACGTGCCGATGGAGCTGGACGCGCCGTTCGCGCTGCCGGCGATGCTCACCCGCCACGACCCTGCCGACGGCTTTGTCTCCAACCTCTACGCCTCGCTGGACGCGCTGCCGATCGGTGCGCGGGTCGGCACATCGTCACTGCGCCGGCAGGCCCAGCTTCGCGCGCTACGCCCGGATCTGGAACTGCTGGATCTGCGCGGCAACGTCAACACCCGCCTGGCCAAGCTCGACAACGGCGGCTACGACGCCATCGTGCTGGCGGTGGCCGGGCTGGAGCGGCTCGGCCTGGGCAATCGCATCGTCGCGCGTCTGCAGCCGCCGCAGTGGTTGCCGGCACCGGCGCAGGGCGCGGTGGCGGTGGAATGCGATGGTGGCAATACGCGCCTGATGGCGCTGTTCGCCGGCCTGGATGATGCCGCTACGCGTGCCTGCGTCGAGGCGGAGCGGGCGATGAACCGCGCGCTGCATGGCAGCTGCCATGTGCCGGTGGCGGCGATCGCGCAGTGGCAGGGCCAGGACCTGCACCTGCAGGGGCTGGTGGGCAGTGCCAGCGATGGCCGCGCAGTGCGTGCCGAGGCAGTGGGCCCGGCCAGCGACCCGGACGCGCTGGGACAGCAGGTAGCGAGAATGCTGCTGGACGCAGGCGCAGGCGAACTGCTGGACGTCTGAGCCATCAGGTAGTGCCGGCCAGCGGCCGGCACTACCGAAAGAAAACGGGCGCCCTGGCGCCCGTTCTGTTCACTTGAACTTGTAGACCACGTTCATGGTGGTCAGCGTATCGGTCTTGCGCTTGTCCTCGGCCACGTCACTGTTGTAACGCGCCTGCCAGCCGGCCTTCAGCGCCAGGTGCTCGTTCATGCTCACCGACACGCCGAAGTCGTTCTGGCCGAAGGTGTTGTACGAACCGGACTCGACCAGCAGCGTGTTCACCAGGTCGGTGTTGTCGGTCAGCGAGTACTTCAGGTCGAACAGGCCGCGACCGATCATGCCGGTGCGGGTGCGGTCGTCCTCGGTGCTGTGGGTGCGGCGCACACCGGGGCCGAGCTGGGCATCAAACGAGAAACGCTCGGTGTTCCACAGGCGGGTGCCGTAACCCAGACCGAACGAGCTCTGGCGGTCGTAGGTGGCGAAATCATCGCGTTCGGTACGCACCGTCGCGGTCAGCTGGCGGTGCTCGCCCAGCTGCAGCGCGCTGCCGGCACTGCCGGTGTAGCGGTTGGCGGTGGTGTTGTTGCGGCGGGTGGTGGTGCCGTCGTCGTTGGTCTCGGTCACCTTGGAGCTGGAGCGCAGGCCGAACAGGTCCATGCTGTGCACCCAGTCGCCGTCGGTGTAGCGCAGGCGCAGGCGGCCGTTGAAGCTCTCGGTGCTGCTGTTGCCGCGCGCCGAGGCAAAGCCGAGCTCGCCGCCGCTGCCGCTCCACGGCGAAGACATCGCCGCCAGTTCGGAGGCATCCTGCGCGTACGCCAGCGGCGCGCACAGCAGCAGGGGAATCAGCAGGGACACGCGCAGGGACATCGAGGCTTCTCCGAAGCGGTTGACAGCCGGTGATGATACTGGAAGCGTGATGGCGGTCCGAATCGATCCAAAACCGGCTTCAGCAGGCGTTGCCGCGATCGCCCATTCAGGGCAGATCGACGCGCAGTGCCGGGTCGTTGAAGCGCGAATACCGCAGCCGCAGCTGGAAGCTGCGACCATTGCTGCTGCCACTGCGTACCAGTTGCCGCGGCAGGCCCTGCGCATCCAGCCAGTATTCGAGGCGCTCGCCGGGCTGCGTACCGCGCAGCCGGTAGTGGCGGGTCTGGACCCCATCCAGCAGCTGGTCGCCGAGGTCTTCGGCCTGCAGGTCGGCGGGCAGGGCGTCGGCCGGCAGTGGATTGCGCCACTGTTCGAGCAGGCCCGCCGGGGCCGGCACCTGGCGGATGGCGCCATCGGCCTGCAGGAACAGGGTATCGCCGATGATCGTCTGCGCACCGGCCGGGGTCTGCACCCGGAAGCGGTCGGGGGCGACGAAGTCCATCGAACTGCGCACCGGCTGCGGCGCACCCAGCAGCTCCAGCTCGGCATGGAAGCTGCGCAGGGCGGCAAATCGCTGGCTGGCGGCCAGCACCGCCTGGGCCGGGTCGGCGGCCGGGACCACGGCGGCGGAGGACGCCGGGGGCGGTGCTCCGTTGCAGGCGGCCAGCAGCAGACAGGCCAGCAGGGGCAGGGCAGGCAACCGGCGCATCGGGGCTTCCATGGGGGCGGGGGCGCCCACGATAGCCCAAACGTCCCACACAAGACCCGCGACTCGGACATAATCGGGGGCATGGACCGATACGAACGCATCACCGCCCTGCATCGTCTGCTCAAGTCCGCGCGCTATCCGGTGACGGTGGCGACCCTGCAGGACAAGCTCGGTTGTTCCCGCGCCACCGTCTACCGCGACCTGGCCTTCCTGCGCGATGCGCTGATGGCGCCGATCGAGGGCGACGGCGAGGCCGGCTTCCGCTACCACGCCGACGAGAGCGACCGCTTCGAGCTGCCGGGCCTGTGGCTCAGCTCGGAAGAGCTGCACGCCCTGCTGGCCTCGCAGCATCTGCTGGCGCGTACTGGCGGCGGCGTGCTGTCGTCGGTGCTGGCACCGTTGCAGCAGCGCATCGAGAGCCTGCTGGCGGCGCAGGCGGGTGTGTCCAGCTGGCCGGTGGACCGGGTGCGGGTGATCCCGCATCGTGGCCGCAAGTTCGATGAAGGCAGCTTCCGCAGCGTGGCCTCGGCCGTGCTGGAACGCCGCCAGCTGGCGTTCGAGTACCGCGCCCGTTCCACCGACGAGCCGACCAAGCGCACCGTATCGCCGCAGCGCTTGACCCATTACCGCGACAACTGGTACCTGGACGCCTGGGACCACGACCGCGAAGCCCTGCGCAGTTTCGCCGTGGACCGCATCCACAAGGCGCGGGTGATCGACAGCACCGCCCGCGATGTGGCCGACAGCGAGCTGGATGAGCAGCTGGGCGCCAGCTACGGCATCTTCTCCGGTGCCCCGAAGGGCTGGGCAACCATCCTGTTCAGCGCCAAGGCCGCACGCTGGGTGGCCGACGAGCACTGGCACTCCAAGCAGCAGGGCCGTTTCCTGGCCGATGGCCGCTATGAGCTGAAGGTGCCCTACAGCGTCTCGCGCGAACTGCTGATGGACGTGCTGCACTATGGCTCGGATGCCGAGATCGTCGAGCCGATGATGCTGCGCGAGCAGGCCAAGGCGCTGCTTGAGCTGGCCCTGAGCAACTACGAAAACGCCTGACCCTCCCCCCGAGAGACCCATTGCCCCCATGAAGAAGACCCTGTTGCTGCCCCTGCTCGCCGCTGCGCTGGCCCTGACCGCCTGCGGCAAGTCCGGTGAGCCCTCGCAGAAGCTGGTGGTGGCCGCCACGGCCGTACCGCATGCCGAGATCCTGGAGGTGGTCAAGCCGATCCTCAAGCAGGAAGGCGTGGACCTGGACGTGCGCGTGTTCAATGACTACGTGCAGCCCAACGACCAGCTGGTGCAGAAGCAGGTGGACGTGAACTACTTCCAGACCGAGCCGTATCTGGACGCCTACAACCGCGACCGCAAGACCGATCTGGTCAAGGTGATCGGCGTGCACATCGAGCCGTTCGGTGCGTACTCGCGCAAGATCAAGTCGCTGGCCGAGCTGCGCGAAGGCGCCGACGTGGTGATCCCCAACGACCCGAGCAACAACAGCCGCGCGCTGATCCTGCTGCACAAGGCCGGGGTGATCGAGCTGAAGGACCCGACCAATGCGTTGGCTACCCAGCGCGACATCATCGCCAACCCGAAGAACCTGAAGTTCCGCGAGTTGGACTCGGCGATGCTGCCGCGCGTGCTGGACCAGGTCGACCTGGCCCTGATCAACACCAACTACGCGCTGGATGCCGGCCTCAACCCGACCCAGGACGCATTGGCGATCGAGAGCAAGGATTCGCCGTACGTGAACTTCCTGGTCGCGCGCCCGGACAACAAGGACGACGCCCGCGTGCAGAAGCTGGCCAAGGCACTGACCAGCCCGGAGGTGAAGACTTTCATCGAAACCAAGTACAAGGGCGCGGTGCTGCCGGCGTTCTGATGTTGGGGTAGCGCCGGGCCATGCCCGGCGCTACCAATCTCAATCGACGTGGAAGGCCAGGGTGGCGGCCACGGCCGGACGTTCTGGCCGTGCGGTAGTGCCGGCCGCTGGCCGGCAATCTGCAAACGCCGCCAAAGATCATGCGGTTGCCGGCCAGCGGCCGGCACTACCCTCAATCGACGTGGAAGGCGAGGGTGGCGGCCACGGCCTGCTGCCAACCGGCATACAGCTTTTCGCGCCGGGCCACCTCCATCTGGGGTTCGAAGCGCCGGTCCAGGCCCCACTGCGCGGCGATCTGTTCGCGGCTGGTCCAGAACCCCACCGCCAGCCCGGCCAGATACGCCGCGCCCAGTGCGGTGGTTTCGGTCAGCCGTGGCCGCAGCAGCGGCACGCCGAGAATGTCGGCCTGGAAGCCGGCCAGGAAGTCGTTGCCGATCGCACCGCCGTCGGCACGCAGTTCGGTCAGCGCGATGCCGGCATCGGACTGCATCGCATCGAGCACATCGCGGGTCTGATAGGCCATGGACTCCAGCGCCGCGCGCACGAAGTGCGCCTTGCGGGTGCCGCGGGTCAGGCCGAACATCGCGCCACGCACGTCGCTGCGCCAGTAAGGCGCACCCAGGCCAACGAAGGCCGGGACCAGATAGGCCCCGCCGCTGTCGGGAACCTGCGCGGCCAGCGCCTGGCTGTCGCCGGCACGCTCGATCATGCGTAACCCGTCGCGCAGCCATTGCACCACCGAGCCGGCGATGAAGATCGAGCCTTCCAGCGCGTACTCCACGCGCCCGTCCAGGCCCCAGGCGATGGTGGTCAGCAGGCCGTTGCGCGAACGCACCGCCTGAGTGCCGGTGTGCATCAGCATGAAGCAACCGGTGCCGTAGGTGTTCTTGACCATGCCCGGCTGGAAGCAGGCCTGGCCGAACAGCGCCGCCTGCTGGTCACCGGCGATGCCGGCGATCGGGATCGGATGGTCGAAGAAGAACTGCGGCCGGGTGTGCGCATACACCGCACTGGAATCGCGCACCTGCGGCAGCATCGCGCGCGGGATGTCCAGCAGCGCCAGCAGGTCGTCGTCCCAGTCCAGCGTGTGGATGTTGAACATAAGGGTGCGCGCGGCATTGCTGTAGTCGGTCACGTGCGCCTGACCGCCACTGAGGTTCCACACCAGCCAGCTGTCGATGGTGCCGAACAGCAGTTCGCCACGCTCGGCCCGCTGCTGGGCGCCGTCTACGTGGTCGAGGATCCAGCGCACCTTGGTCGCGGAGAAATAGGCGTCGATCAGCAGGCCGGTACGCTCGCGGATCAGTGCCTCATGCCCTTCGGATTTCAGCCGCTCGCAGATCGCGTGGCTCTGCCGCGACTGCCAGACGATGGCGTTGTGGATCGGCTGGCCGGTGGCACGGTCCCAGACCACGGTGGTTTCGCGCTGGTTGGTGATGCCCAGCGCGGCAATGTGGCGTGGGTCGATCTGCCCGCGGCTGAGCAGTTCGGTCAGCGTGGCGTACACGCTGGTGAGGATCTCGCGCGGGTCATGCTCGACCCAGCCGGGTTGCGGGAAGATCTGCGCGAACTCGCGCTGCGCGCTGCCGACGATGTCGCCGGCCCGATCGAACAGGATCGCGCGCGAACTGGTGGTGCCCTGGTCGATGGCCAGCACGTAGCGGGGCGTCATGGGGCGTCTCCGGTGGCGTTGGGGAAATCCTAAGGCATCGTCATGGACGGTGCGGTGTGTGGGATTGCCCGGAATCTGTAGAGTCGAGCTTGCTCGACTGCTTTGCACAGCAGTTGAGCAAGCTCGACTCTACGATGCGGGTTCCATCCACGCCTGCAGCCGTGCCACCTGTGCCGCATCCAGGCGCAGGCCGAGCTTGCTGCGTCGCCACAGCACATCCTCGGCGCTCTGCGCCCACTCGTGTTCGCGCAGGAAGCCGACCTCGCGTGCATGCAGTCCGCCGCCAAAGTCTTCGCCAAGATCATCGATGCCCTTCGCGCCGCGCAGCAGCCCGGCACTGCGACTGCCGTAGGTGTCGGCCCAGCGCCGCGCGATATCGGCGGGCAACCAGGGGGCAAGCTCCCGCAGGTGCGCGCGTGCCTGTGCGGCGTCTCCCCAGTCACTGCCGGGCAGCGGCTCTCCGGCAGCGGTCCAGGCCTGCCCCATCTGTGGCAGGGCCGGGCGCAGCAGGTCCATCGCCTCTTCGGCCAGTACCCGGTAGGTGGTCAGCTTGCCGCCCAGTACATGCAGCGCCGGTGCCGGGGCCACCTGCAGCTGCAGGCGATAATCGCGGCTCAGCTTCGCCGCGCGCGGGTCCGGGTCGGCCAGCAACGGGCGCACGCCGGCAAATTCCCAGACCACCTCATCCGGCACGACCGGTTCACGCAGGTAGCGACTGGCCGCCTCGCACAGGTACGCCACTTCAGTTGGCAGCACGCTGCAGCGCGCGGGGTCGCCACGATAGTCGGTGTCGGTGGTGCCGATCAGCAGATGATCGTGGGCGAACGGGAGCAGGAACACCACGCGGCCGTCGGGTTGCTGCAGCAGGCAGGCGCTGTCATCGGGCCAGCGCCGGTGCAGCACGATGTGGCTGCCCTGTACCAGCCGCAGCGCGGGGCCACCGCTGCGCGCCTGCATCCGTTCCAGCAGGCCGCCCGCCCATGGGCCGGCCGCATTGACCACCGCGCGGGCGCTTACATGCTGCTGCCGGCCATCGGCCGTTTCGAGCCGCGCCTGCCATCGGCCCTGTTCGGCGTGCAGATCCACGCAGCGGCAGTGCACCTGCACCCGTGTGCCCCGCTGTGCGGCATCCAGTGCATTGAGCAGCACCAGCCGCGCATCATCCACCTGCGCATCGGCGTAGCTGAAGGCCTGTCGCAGCGTCGGCGAGAGCCACGTGCCGAGCGGGTCATGCCGCAGGTCCAGTGCGTGGGAGGCGGGGAAGGCGTCGCTGCGCCGGCCCAGGTGGTCATACAGCCACAGCCCCGCGCGCAGCATCCAGCGTGGGCGCAGGTGGGGTTCCCACGGCAGTACGAAGCGCAGTGGTCGAACCAGGAAAGGGGCCTGGCGCCGGACCACCTCGCGCTCGCCCAGTGCCTTGCGCACCAGGCCGAACTCGCCCTGTTCCAGATAGCGCAGCCCGCCGTGGATCAGCTTGCTGCTGGCGCTGGAGGTGTGTGCGGCCAGGTCGTGCTGCTCGCACAGCAGCACGCGCAGGCCGCGGCCGCTGGCATCACGGGCGATGCCAGCGCCGTTGATGCCGCCACCGATCACCAGCAGGTCGACTTCGTCCATCGCGCCTCCGCATTCGGTCTGTAGAGTCGAGCTTGCTCGACTGCCGTGCCGAGCGATAGTCGAGCAAGCTCGACTCTACAGAACGCGGGTGACGGAAACGACGACGGGCCCCGCAGGGCCCGTCGCGTTACATCAATCAAGCAGGTGCAGCGTGGATCAGAAGCGGGCGCCGATGCCGAAGCCGACGGTCCACGGATCCATCTTGGCTTCGCCGATCTTCTCGCCGCCGACCTTGATGTCCGGGCGGGCGCGCATGTAGCGGGCGTCGGCACGGGCGAACCAGGTGGAGTTGATGTTCATGTCGACGCCGACGGTGCCGATCACGCCCTTGGCATCCTTGAAGCGGATGTCGGTGTCAGCGCCGTTGCCCAGCTTCTCGTTGCTGAAGCTCGACTGGTAGTAGCCCACGCCCACGAACGGACGGAACACGTTGTCAGCCTGGCCGAAGTGGTACTGGCCGCTCAGCGCGATCGGCTGCTGCTCGACCGAGCCCAGGCGGGCATTGTTCGGGCCCTTGAACTTGTTGTCGAACTTGTCGGCCGCGCCCCACAGCTCAACGGCCCAGTTGTCGTTGATGTAGTAGCTGAAGCTGACGGTCGGCGCCGGGCCGCCATCGGTCTTCTTCACGCCGGTGATCGGATCGTTCTTCGGTTCCAGCAGCGAGATGCCGCCAACCACGGCAAAATGCTTGCCCGAGGCAGTGTCGGCAGAGCTGCTGTCCTGGGCGAAGGCGGCCGGTGCGAAGGCAGCGGAGGTCAGCAGGGCGAGACTCAGGATACGGATGGAGCGCATGGGGGTATCTCCTAATGTTTCTTGTTTTGGGCCCCCGGTTGCGGGGCGAGCACACCGTAGTCGCCTCAACATGAATCGAATCCGACGCGCGTTAAAAAATGGTTTTCCTTGTTCAGCGAAGGGTGCGAAAAGCCTGTTTTCATGCGCATTTCCGCGTGCGGTGACATTCATGCAGTTGGAGAAGATGTGAGCGCGGCGATGCTGTGCATCGGCCTGCGCGCGCAGGTGAACGCGGACTGCCGCGTGCTGCTGCTCGGTTCGATGCCGGGTGTGGCGTCGTTGCAGGAGCAGCGTTACTACGCCCACCCGCGCAATCGCTTCTGGCCGATCGTGGCCGAGATCTGCGGGTTCGCTGCGGATCTGGACTATGCGCAACGCCTGCAGGCAGCGAAGGCCGCCGGTATTGGCCTGTGGGATGTGATCGGCCGCTGCGAACGACGCGGCAGCCTGGATGCGGGCATCGTGCGTGGCACGGAAGTCCCCAATGCGTTGCCGGAACTGATCGCGCAGCTGCCTGAGCTGAAGCTGATCGGCTGCAACGGTGGTGCCGCGCTGCAGGCGTACCAGCGCTGGGTTCTGCCCCACCTGGCGGCCCCGCCAACGCTGCTGGCACTGCCCTCCACCAGCCCGGCCAACGCGGCGTGGTCGTTGCCACGACTGCGCCAGGCCTGGCAGCCTCTGGCCGCCGCACTGGCGACATGAAGCGGACATCCTGCCGACAATACGCTACCGACTGGTCGCAGCCGCCGCCCATGGGCAACAGCCTGTCCCGGCTGCGTGCGTACTGAAAACACCTGTAACGGTTGGCGCAGACCCCCGCTGGCCGCACAATAGACGTTTCCCTACACCAGATTGCCGGAGTTATCCCCATGGCCGAAATCAAGGAAGCACTTGTCCCCGATATCGGTGACTACAGCGATATCCCGGTAATCGAGGTGCTTGTCGCCGTCGGCGATACGGTCAAGAAGGACCAGGGTCTGGTCACGCTGGAAAGCGACAAGGCCACCATGGAAGTGCCGTCCTCGGTCGCCGGTGTGGTCAAGGAAATCAAGGTCAAGGTCGGCGACAACCTGTCCGAGGGCAAGGTCGTGGCGCTGATCGAAGTGACCGAAGGCGAGGCCGCCAAGCCGGCTGCCGCCGCACCGGCCCCGGCCAAGGCCGCTGCCCCGGCTGCCGCCACCCAGAGCGCGCCGGCCCCGGCCGCTGCTGCTCCGGCCGCCCCGGCCGCCAGCGGCGGTGCCGTTGAAGCCCTGGTGCCGGACATCGGTGATTACACCGACATCCCGGTCATCGAGGTGCTGGTCGCCGTGGGCGACACCGTCAAGAAGGACCAGGGCCTGGTAACGCTGGAAAGCGACAAGGCCACCATGGAAGTGCCGTCCTCGGTGGCTGGCGTGGTCAAGGAACTGAAGGTCAAGGTCGGCGACACTCTGTCGCAGGGCGCCGTGGTTGCCATCATCGAAGCCGAAGGCGCCGCCGCTCCGGCCCCGAGCAAGGCTGCTGCTGCCGCCGCCCCGGCGGCTGCCGAGACCGCTACCAAGGTTGAGCCGGTCGCCGTTCCGGCGCAGCCGGACAAGCTGGCTGCCCGCGAGGTCGCCTCTGCCGGTACGCCGTCCAGCCCGCCGGTGCAGTTCAACGCCGATGGCGTGCTGCCGGCCAAGGTGCCCTATGCCACCCCGGCCGTGCGCGTGTTCGCCCGCGAACTGGGCGTGGACCTGCTGCAGATCAACGGCACCGAGAAGGGCGGTCGCATCACCAAGGGTGACGTGCAGAAGTTCGTCAAGGCCGCGCTCAGCGGTGGCGTGCCGGTTGCCGGCGGTGCCGCCGCTGCTGCCGGTGGTGGCCTGAACCTGCTGCCGTGGCCGAAGGTCGACTTCAGCAAGTTCGGCGAAACCGAAGTGCAGCCGCTGTCGCGCATCAAGAAGATCTCCGGCGCGAACCTGGCCCGCAACTGGGCGATGATCCCGCACGTCACCCAGTTCGAACAGGCCGACATCACCGACCTGGAAGGCCTGCGCGTGGCGCTGAACAAGGAGAACGAGAAGGCGGGCATCAAGCTGACCATGCTCGCCTTCCTGATCAAGGCCAGTGCCGCGGCGCTGAAGAAGTTCCCGGAATTCAACGCCTCGCTCGATGCCAGCGGTGAAAACCTGACCCTGAAGAAGTACTTCCACATCGGTTTCGCTGCCGATACGCCGAACGGCCTGGTCGTGCCGGTGATCCGCGACGTGGACAAGAAGGGTGTGGTGCAGATCGCCCAGGAAACCGGCGAACTGGCCAAGAAGGCGCGCGACGGCAAGCTGGGCCCGGCCGACATGAGCGGTGGCTGCTTCTCGATCAGCTCGCTGGGCGGCATCGGTGGCACCGCGTTCACCCCCATCGTCAATGCACCGGAAGTGGCCATCCTGGGCGTGTCCAAGTCCTCCATCCAGCCGGTCTGGAATGGCAAGGAATTCGCGCCGAAGCTGATGCTGCCGCTGTCGCTGAGCTACGACCACCGCGTCATCGATGGCGCCCTGGCCGCACGCTTCACCACGTACCTGTCGCAGGTACTGGCCGACATGCGCCGCGTGCTGCTGTAAGGCACCGCTTCGCCCCCACCGTGCGGCCGCTGCCCCAGGCGCGGCCGCGTGAACAGATGCAGTGACAGCCCGCCGGCCATGCCGGCCGGGCACAAGGAAAACCACCATGGCCACGATTGAAGTCAAGGTTCCCGACATCGGCGATTACAGCGATGTGCCGGTGATCGAAGTGTTGGTCGCCGTCGGCGACACGGTGAAGAAGGATCAGGGTCTGGTGACCTTGGAATCGGACAAGGCCACCCTGGAAGTGCCGTCGTCGGCCGCCGGTGTGGTCAAGGAAATCAAGGTCAAGCTGGGCGACACCCTGTCTGAAGGCGCCGTGGTTGTGGTGCTGGACGCCGAAGGCGCCGCCGAAGCCCCGGCCAAGGCCGCCGCGCCGGCCCCGGCAGCAGCCGCTCCGGCCAGCAAGCCGCCGGTGACCCCGTCGCACCGTGCCCCGGCCGAGCCGGCCGCGCCGAAGCCGGCGCTGTCCAGCGGCAAGCCGGCTGACATCGAATGCGAGATGGTCGTGCTGGGCTCGGGCCCGGGCGGCTACACCGCTGCCTTCCGCGCCGCCGACGTCGGCCTGGATACGGTGCTGGTCGAACGCTACTCCAGCCTCGGCGGCGTCTGCCTCAACGTGGGCTGCATTCCGTCCAAGGCCCTGCTGCACGCCGCGGCGGTCATCGACGAAGTGGCCCATGCCGGTGATTTCGGCGTCGAGTTCGGCAAGCCCACCATCACCCTGGACAAGCTGCGCCAGTACAAGGAAAAGGTGGTCAACCAGCTGACCAAGGGCCTGGCCGGCATGGCCAAGCAGCGCAAGGTCCGCAGCGTGCAGGGCGTGGGCAAGTTCGTGTCCGCCAACGAACTGGAAATCACCGCCGCCGACGGCAGCACCCAGCTGCTGCGCTTCCAGAAGTGCATCATCGCCGCCGGTTCGCAGGCGGTGAAGCTGCCGAACTTCCCGTGGGACGACAAGCGCGTGATGGATTCCACCGACGCGCTGGAGCTGGCCGAAGTGCCGGGCTCGCTGCTGGTCGTCGGCGGCGGCATCATCGGCCTGGAAATGGCCACCGTGTACGGCGCGCTGGGCAGCAAGGTCACCGTGGTCGAGTTCATGGACCAGCTGATGCCGGGTGCCGACAAGGATCTGGTCAAGCCGCTGGCCGACCGCCTGAAGAAGCAGGGCATTGAGGTGCACCTGAAGACCAAGGCCTCGGGCGTCACCGCCGATGCCAAGGGCATCACGGTCACCTTCGAAGCGGCCGAGGAAGGCCAGGCGCCGGCGTTGGCGCAGGGCACCTTCGATCGCGTGCTGGTGGCTGTGGGCCGCTCGCCGAACGGCAAGAAGATCGATGCCGAAAAGGCCGGCGTGCAGGTCACCGACCGCGGCTTCATTCCGGTCGACCGGCAGATGCGCACCAACGTGCCGCACATCTTTGCCATCGGCGATATCGTCGGCAACCCGATGCTGGCGCACAAGGCCACGCACGAGGGCAAGCTGGCCGCCGAAGTGGCCGCTGGCCACAAGAAGGAATGGGTGGCCCGCGTGATTCCGTCGGTGGCCTACACCAACCCGGAAATCGCCTGGGTCGGCGTGACCGAGACCGAAGCCAAGGCCAAGGGTCTGAAGGTCGGCGTGGCCAAGTTCCCGTGGGCCGCCAGCGGCCGCGCGATCGGCATCGGCCGTACCGAGGGCTTCACCAAGCTGATCTTCGACGAAGAGACCCACCGCATCATCGGTGGTGCGATCGTCGGCGTGCATGCCGGCGACCTGCTGGCCGAGATCGGCCTGGCCATCGAGATGGGTGCCGAAGCCGAAGACATCGGCCACACCATCCACGCGCACCCGACGCTGAGCGAATCGGTGGCGATGGCCTCGGAAATCTACGACGGCACGATCACCGATCTGTACATGCCGAAGAAGAAGTAAGGCGCCCGCGCCTTGCGAACGAAAAGCCCTGGCATCTGCCGGGGTTTTTTGTTGGCTGCGGGGACGCCTTCGGCAGCACCTCGCGAGGGTCTGGGCCGCTGCGCGGGTGGCAGACGTTTGGACAAAGGTACCCCGTCGTCCGCCTGCGGCGGTCGCCTCCTCCTTTACGTTGTCCAAACCCCTGCCACCCGCGCACCGGCTCGGCTTGCCGGACAGTCGAGAGCCACGGCCTAGGCCGCCTGCACGCCTGACACGCGGAGGGAGAGGGGGATGGGTGCGAAGTAAAGGAGGAGGTGACGGCCGCAGGCCGGCGCCCGGGGACATTCGCACCCATCCCCCTCTCCCTCAAACGCTCGACCCAGCTGCTCTTGCTCCTGCACGCAGGGAAAAACAGCACAAAAAACGCGGCCCCCGATGTTCCGGAGGCCGCGCCAGGAGAGAGCGTGTGTGGAAGAGGCAGGGGATCAGAACACGAAGCTGACGCCGGCCACCGGGCCCTTGAATTCCTGCTTCAGGCCGATGGTGCCGTCGCTGCCCTTCTTGTCCGCATCGAGCTTGAACCAGTCGTAGCCGGCGAACACACCGAAGTTCCGGGTGAAGCGGTAATCGACGATGGCGTTGGCGCGGCTCAGGTCGCCCTTGTAGTCATCGAAGCTGCCCCAACGGGTGTTCAGGTACTGGCCCTGCAGGGTGATCATCCACTTTTCCGACGGGGTGAAGCTCAGCCGCGCGCCGACCACCGGCGCCACGCCGTCGGTCTTCTCGTTGAGGAACTGGCCCTCATACACGGTGCCCAGATCGGCGTAGGCCTTGCTGCTGACCTTGGCGTACTCGGCACCCAGCTGCAGGCCGAGATCGAAGGTGTCGGTGTCCACCACCGAGTAGTCATAGACCAGGCTGGCCACCTGGTACTTCAGCTCGCCCTTGACGAAGCTGCCGGACGGCACGTTGACGTCACCGAAGGAGATGTCCTGGCCGAGGGTCTCGCGGCGGTCCTTGTCGTACTTGAAGTAGTTGAACAGCAGGCGCTGGCGGTTGCTGATGCGGAACATGCCGTCGATGCGCGGTTCCCACTCCTTGCCACCCAGCTTGAAGTCCTCGGAGAAGCCGATGTCCTGGCCGGCGACGTTGGTCTTGCCGCGGATCGTGTTGTCCGAGTCGATGTTCATCGCACCCAGGCGCAGGGCGAAGCGGTCATCGCCTTCGGCGGCGTGTGCGGCATTGGCGAACGAAGCGCCGGCGGCGAGCAGGGAGAGGGCGAGCAGGGTGGGTACGGGGCGCATCGAAGAGTCCTTGCAGGGGTTCATCAGAATGAAAACCACTGTGCCGGACGCCGGCGTCCACCATCCGTGAACGTATGGTCCACGTCATGTGGACGGTTCAGCGCTGTCGCCGCGATGCAAAAAGATGGCCCCGGAGCCGGGCTTCGGGGCCATCGTGGGACCTGCGGGGCGGAGCGTCGACGAGGTTGCTGCAGGCAGGTCGCAAGATCGGACCGACGCCCGCAGCAAAAGTTCCGCCGCCTGCGACCAAAGTTCAATATTGCACTGCAACATGACACGGACGTCATTGTCCCCGGGGCGGAACGCAAAAATGTAACCGTTACCGCAACTTGCGGCCTTCCGGGATGAACAGGGAGCGGTTGTCTCGCAAATTGTCCCATTGCTATAATTTGGCGGCTCGATGAGGCCCCCCTGCTGTAGCCGCCTCAGCCATCCACTTGCAACCACGCGGGACGTCCTGTGCTGAACTCCGTTGATGCGGGTCGGCGACTGATGCTGCGCGCCGCGGTCTACCCGCTGGCCGCGGTCGCTGTCCTGGCCCTGGCCTTCCTGCTGGTGGGTCCGAAATATGCCCTCGGCGCGCTGGCGTCCGGTGTGGCCATTTCGGCCGGCGGCTGGGTTGCGGCACGAATGGCGCTCAGTGGTGGGGCGGTGGCGGCGGGTTCGGCGATGGCGCGGCTGATCGTCGCGATCGTGGCCAAGTGGGTGGTCGTTTTCGGCGTCCTGCTGGTGGGGTTCCTGGTCTTCAAGCTGCCTGCATTGGCGCTGTTGGCCGGTATCGCCGTCGGCCTGATGTTCCAGGTCCTGGCCATGGCCAGGCGTTGACAGAAATTCAAATAACTGAAGGTTCCGGACACATGGCGGGCGAGGCTCTAACCCCTACCAGCTACATCCAGCATCACCTGCAGAACCTGACCGCTCCGGTCGGCAAGGGCGAGGGGATGTTCTGGCATATCCACGTCGATACCTTCCTCACCGCGGTCCTGATGGGCCTGGTGATCGTGGTTGCCTTCTGGCTGGGCACCCGCAAGGCCACTGCCGGCGTGCCGGGCAAGTGGCAGGCGTTCGTGGAAATCTGCCTGGAGTTCGTCGACCGCCAGGCCAAGGACACCTACCACGGCAAGAGCAAGCTGGTCACGCCGATCGCCATCACCATCTTCTTCTGGATTCTGCTGATGAATCTGCTGAAGATGATCCCGGCCGATTTCATCGCCAAGCCGCTGGAAATGGCCGGCATCCACTACTGGAAGCCGGTGCCGACCGCTGACGTCAACGCCACCCTGGGCATGGCCTTCAGCGTGTTCTTCCTGATGCTGTTCTTCGCCCTGCGTGCGAAGGGCCTGGGCGGTTTCATCAAGGAATTCCTGACGGCGCCGTTCGGCAAGTGGATGATGCCGTTCAACCTGATCCTCAACATCGTCGAGTGGCTGAGCAAGCCGATCTCGCTGGCGATGCGACTGTTCGGCAACATGTTCGGCGGCGAAATCGTGTTCCTGCTGATCTGGGTGCTGGGTGGTGCCGGTTTCTTCGGTGCCATTGCCGGTGGTGCGTTCGGCCTTGGCTGGATGCTGTTCCACCTGCTGGTGATCCCGCTGCAGGCCTTCATCTTCATGATGCTGTCGATCGTGTACCTGAGCCTGTCGGAAGACGCTCACTAACGTTTCAAGCTTCAACGCGTTTCAACCTTCATCCGTTTCATCACCCTTAGCAACTTAAGTTCCTGGAGATAACCATGTACTTCGCCGTCCTGACCAACTTCGCGCAGATTCAGAGCTCCACCGCCCTTGCCGTCGGCATCATGATCGGCCTGGCCGCGCTGGGCGCCGGTCTGGGTCTGGCCATCATGGCTGGTAAGTTCCTGGAGTCGGCCGCCCGCCAGCCGGAACTGATCCCGGTCCTGCAGGTCCGCATGTTCATCACCGCCGGCCTGATCGACGCCGCGTTCATCATCTCGGTCGCCGTCGGCCTGCTGCTGGCCTTCGCCAACCCGCTGTCGGCTGCCTTCGCTGGCGCCGTCACCAAGGCTCTGGCCGGCTGATACAGCGGTTTGAGACGACCGGGTGCTGATGCACCCGGTTTCGGATGAAGGCCGGATGCGCCGCTACGGCGGCGCGTCCACCCCGAAACCAGCGATCGAGCTAACCATGAATATCAATTTCACCCTTCTCGCGCAGGCGCTCGCCTTCGCTGGTCTGATCTGGATCATCGCGACCAAGATCTGGCCGCCGCTGATGAACGCGATCGAAGAGCGCCAGCAGAAGATTGCTGAAGGCCTCGCTGCTGCCGACCGTAGCCAGAAAGATCTGGCCCAGGCGCAGGAGAAGGTCAACGAAGCGCTGAAGGAAGCCCGCACCAAGGCCAACGAGATCATCGATCAGGCCCACGCGCGCGCCAACCAGATCGTCGATGCTGCCCGCAACGAAGCGATCACCGAAGCCACCCGTCAGAAGGAACTGGCCCAGGCTGAAATCGACGCCGCCGCCAACCGTGCCCGTGAAGATCTGCGCAAGCAGGTGTCCGCGCTGGCCGTGACCGGTGCCGAAAAGCTGCTCAAGCGCGAAATCGACGCCAACGCCCACAAGGCGCTGCTCGACGAGCTGGCCTCGGAGATCTAAGGATGAGCCAGGCCCTCACGCTTGCCCGCCCGTACGCCCGCGCCGCGTTCGCGACCGCGCGCGACGAAGGCGCGTTCGCGCCGTGGTCGGACGCCCTGGCGTTCTCCGCCCACGTCGCCGCCGACCCGCGCGTGGCGGCCCTGCTCGCCAACCCGGAGCTGGGTCGTGACGACGCCGTCGCCCTGCTGGCGCCGGTGTCCCACGGCGAGACCTACTCGCGCTTCCTGGCCATCCTGGCCGATTCGCATCGTCTGCCGCTGCTGCCGGAAATCGCCGGCATGTTCGACGCCCTGCGCGCCGAAGCCGAGCACGTGGTCAAGGCCACGGTGACCTCGGCCGCCGAACTGTCGGCCGGCGAGCTGGACGCGATCAAGGTCGCGCTGCGCAAGCGCTTCAACTGCGAGGTCGATGTGACCACTGCGGTGGATGCCTCGCTGATCGGCGGCGCCGTGATCGACGCCGGCGACGTGGTCATCGATGGTTCGCTGAAGGGCAAGCTGGCCCGTCTGCAGACCGCGCTCGCTAACTGAATTCATTTAACGTCCGGCCCCGCTGCCGGCACTAGGACTTGACGATGGCAACCACGCTCAACCCCTCCGAAATCAGCGAACTGATCAAGAACCGCATCGAGAAGGTCAAGCTGGCCGCGGAATCGCGCAACGAAGGCACCGTGACCAGCGTGTCCGACGGCATCGTGCGCATCTTCGGTCTGGCCGACGTGATGCAGGGCGAAATGATCGAACTGCCGAACAACACCTTCGCCCTGGCCCTGAACCTGGAGCGCGACTCGGTCGGCGCCGTGGTGCTGGGTGACTACGAGCACCTGCGCGAAGGCGACGTCGCCAAGACCACCGGCCGCATCCTGGAAGTGCCGGTCGGTCCGGAACTGCTGGGCCGCGTCGTGAACGCGCTGGGCGAGCCGATCGACGGCAAGGGCCCGCTGGGCACCGACCTGACCGCTCCGGTGGAGCGCGTTGCTCCGGGCGTGATCTGGCGCAAGTCGGTCGACCAGCCGGTGCAGACCGGTTACAAGTCGGTCGACGCGATGATCCCGATCGGCCGTGGCCAGCGCGAGCTGATCATCGGCGACCGCCAGACCGGCAAGACCGCCATGGCCATCGACGCGGTGATCAACCAGAAGGGCACCGGCATCAAGTGCGTGTACGTTGCGATCGGCCAGAAGGCTTCGACCATCGCCAACATCGTGCGCAAGCTGGAAGAGAACGGCGCGCTGGCCCACACCATCGTGGTTGCCGCTACCGCTTCCGAATCGGCTGCCATGCAGTACATCAGCGCCTACTCGGGCTGCACCATGGGTGAGTACTTCATGGACCGCGGCGAAGACGCGCTGATCGTGTACGACGATCTGTCCAAGCAGGCCGTGGCCTACCGCCAGATCTCGCTGCTGCTGAAGCGCCCGCCGGGCCGTGAAGCCTACCCGGGTGACGTGTTCTACCTGCACTCCCGTCTGCTCGAGCGCGCTGCCCGCGTGTCCGAGGAATACGTCGAGAAGTTCACCGAAGGCAAGGTCACCGGCAAGACCGGTTCGCTGACCGCGCTGCCGATCATCGAAACCCAGGCCGGCGACGTGTCCGCCTTCGTTCCGACCAACGTGATCTCGATCACCGACGGCCAGATCTTCCTGGAAACCGACCTGTTCAACGCCGGCATCCGCCCGGCCGTGAACGCCGGTATCTCGGTGTCGCGCGTCGGTGGCTCGGCCCAGACCAAGATCATCAAGAAGCTGTCGGGCGGCATCCGTATCTCGCTGGCCCAGTACCGTGAGCTGGCTGCGTTCGCGCAGTTCGCCTCGGACCTGGACGAAGCGACCCGCAAGCAGCTGGAGCGCGGTCAGCGCGTCACCGAGCTGATGAAGCAGAAGCAGTACGCGCCGATGTCCATCGCCAACCAGGCGCTGTCGATCTACGCCGTCAACGAGGGCTACCTGGACGACGTGCCGGTCAACAAGCTGCTGGCGTTCGAAGAAGGCCTGCACGCCCACTTCGCCAACACCCAGGGCGAGCTGGTCAGCAAGGTCAACGCCACCGGCGGCTGGGACAATGACATCGAAGGTGCCTTCAAGAAGGGCATCGCCGAGTTCAAGACCACCGGCAGCTGGTAATCGCGGTCCTGTAGAGCGGAGCCACGGGCTCCGCTGGACCAGATGACAAACGGTTGAACAACGCGGGGCAACAGCCCCGCGCCACGGGAAACAAGAGATGGCAAGCGGACGCGAAATCAAAACCAAGATCAAGAGCGTGCAGAACACCCGCAAGGTGACGCGCGCCCTGGAAATGGTCTCGGCCTCCAAGATCCGCAAGGCGCAGGATCGGATGAAGACCTCGCGTCCGTACGCGCAGGCGATGAAGCAGGTGATCGGTCATCTGGCCCAGGCCAGCACCGACTACCAGCATCCGTTCCTGGTCGAGCGCGAGCAGGTCAAGCGGGTCGGCTTCATCGTGATCTCCTCCGATCGCGGTCTGGCCGGCGGCCTGAACAACAACCTGTTCCGCAAGATGCTGGGCGAAGCCAAGGCATGGCAGGACAAGGGTGCCGAAGTGGACCTGGTGACCATCGGCCAGAAGGCATCGACCTTCTTCCGCCGCGTGAAGGTCAACATGGTCGGCAGCGTGACCCACATCGGCGACGTGCCGAAGCTGGAATCGCTGATCGGTGTGATCAAGGTCATGCTCGACGCCTTCACCGAAGGCAAGGTCGACCGCGTGTACCTGGTCTACAACCGCTTCGTGAACACCATGACGCAGAAGGCCAGCTTCGATCAGCTGCTGCCGCTGCCGCCGGCTGAAAAGCAGGTCGCTCACCACGACTGGGATTACCTGTACGAACCCGATGCCGCGACCGTGCTCGAGCACGTGATGACGCGTTACATCGAATCGCTGGTGTACCAGGCACTGCTGGAAAACGTTGCTTCCGAGCATGCCGCTCGCATGGTTGCGATGAAGGCGGCGAGCGACAACGCCAACAAGCTGATCGGCACCCTGCAGCTCGTCTACAACAAGGCGCGCCAGGCAGCGATCACCCAGGAAATCTCCGAAATCGTCGGCGGCGCGGCAGCAGTCTGACCGCGTTCGTTCAAAGCACACATTAGAGGATGCAGCAATGAGTCAGGGCAAGATCGTTCAGATCATCGGCGCGGTCGTCGACGTCGAATTCCCGCGTGAGTCGGTGCCGAAGGTGTACGACGCACTGAAGGTCGAAAACACCGAAATCACCCTCGAAGTCCAGCAGCAGCTGGGCGACGGCGTGGTGCGTACCATCGCCCTCGGTTCCACCGACGGCCTGAAGCGCAACCTGGTTGCCGTCAACACCGGCCGTGGCATCTCGGTGCCGGTCGGCGCCGGCACCCTGGGCCGCATCATGGACGTGCTGGGCCGTCCGATCGACGAAGCCGGCCCGGTCGCTGCCAGCGACAACTGGGAAATCCACCGCGCTGCGCCGTCGTATGAAGACCAGTCCCCGGCCACCGAGCTGCTGGAAACCGGCATCAAGGTCATCGACCTGATGTGCCCGTTCGCCAAGGGCGGCAAGGTCGGCCTGTTCGGCGGCGCCGGCGTCGGCAAGACCGTCAACATGATGGAACTGATCAACAACATCGCCAAGGCGCACAGCGGTCTGTCCGTGTTCGCCGGCGTGGGTGAGCGTACCCGTGAGGGCAACGACTTCTACCACGAAATGAAGGACTCCAACGTCCTGGACAAGGTGGCGATGGTGTACGGCCAGATGAACGAGCCGCCGGGCAACCGTCTGCGCGTCGCCCTGACCGGCCTGACCATGGCCGAGTACTTCCGCGATGAGAAGGACGAAAACGGCAAGGGTAAGGACGTCCTGCTGTTCGTCGACAACATCTACCGCTACACCCTGGCCGGTACCGAAGTGTCGGCACTGCTGGGTCGTATGCCGTCGGCGGTGGGTTACCAGCCGACCCTGGCCGAGGAAATGGGCGTTCTGCAGGAGCGCATCACCTCGACCAAGAATGGCTCGATCACCTCGATCCAGGCCGTCTACGTTCCCGCGGACGACCTGACCGACCCGTCGCCGGCGACCACCTTCGCCCACCTGGACTCGACCGTCACCCTGTCGCGTTCGATCGCCTCGCTGGGTATCTACCCGGCCGTCGATCCGCTGGACTCCACCAGCCGCCAGATGGACCCGCTGGTCATCGGCCACGAGCACTACGACACCGCCCAGCGCGTCCAGCAGACCCTGCAGAAGTACAAGGAACTGAAGGACATCATCGCCATCCTGGGCATGGACGAACTGTCCGAAGAAGACAAGCAGGCCGTGTCGCGCGCCCGCAAGATCGAGCGCTTCTTCAGCCAGCCGTTCCACGTGGCCGAAGTGTTCACCGGTTCGCCGGGCAAGTACGTGCCGCTGAAGGACACCATTCGTGGCTTCAAGGCCATCGTTGATGGCGAGTACGACCACCTGCCGGAGCAGGCGTTCTACATGGTCGGCGGCATCGAAGAAGCGGTTGAGAAGGCCAAGAAGATGGCTGAGAAGGCCTGATCATGAGCACCATTCGTTGCGACATCGTCAGCGCTGAACAGGAAATCTTCCGTGGCGAAGCGACCCTGGTCGTGGCGACCGGTGAGCTGGGCGAGCTGGGCATTGCGCCCAAGCACGCCCCGCTGATCACCCGACTCAAGCCCGGCAAGGTCGTGGTCACCACGCCGAACGGCGAGCAGCTGGATTTCGCCATTTCCGGCGGCATCCTGGAAGTGCAGCCGCAGGTAGTGACCGTGCTGGCCGACACCGCCATCCGCGCGCAGGACATCGACGAAGCCTCGGTCCGCAAGGCCAAGGAAGAAGCCGAGCGCATCCTGGCCAACCGCGGCGAAGCGATGGAAGTGGCCGAAGCCCAGCAGAAGCTGGCCGAAGCCGTTGTCCAGCTGCAGGCCCTGGAACGCCTGCGCAAGACCCTCAAGCACTGAGGTTCACGCGCTGCGTCCACGAAAACGCCGGCCTTGTGCCGGCGTTTTTGTTTGTGCGGGTACGGCAGCGCCGAATGGGTAGAGTCGACTACCGCGCGCAGCGCGGGATTTCCGCGGCCTCACGGAAGAGCAGTCGACCAGCGGTCGACTCTACCGATCCCGATCCTGGCGCTGTATCAGCGATACACCACATACCGCATCAACAGGAACGAGACGCAGGCCAGCCCCCCTTCGACCAGCGGCTTGGCCAGCCAGGTGTACTGCAGGCCGAGTGCGTGATCGACCAGGCTCACCAGCAGCGTGCTTGCCGCGGTCATCAGCAGCCACAGCACGAAGAAGCGGGCAAAACGCTTCCAACCCAGCCGATGGCTGCCGGCCTCGGCGAAGGTGTAGCGGCCGTTGAGCCAGAAGCCCAGCAGCATGCCGGCCAGGCGCCCGGTGATGTTGGCCGGTGCCACCGGCATGCCCAGCGCGGTGGCGACCACGAACACCAGCCAGTCCACCAGCAGCTGCACGAGCCCGATGACGAGGTAGGCGCTTCCCTGGCGAAACAGACTCATCGGCAGGCGGCAGGAGGAGGAGGGATGCCCATGTTAACGGCCCACGCTCTAGAATCATCGGCAACGACCCACGGACCGCCGTTGCCATGACCCAACCCCTGCACGTCATCATCCTCGCCGCCGGCGCCGGCAAGCGCATGAAGTCGGTGCTGCCCAAGGTGCTGCAGCCGATCGCCGGCCAGCCGATGCTGGCACACGTGATCGCCGCGGCGCGCGAGCTGGACCCGGCAGCGATCCACGTGGTCCATGGCCACGGCGGCGAAGCCGTGCGCCAGTACTTCGCCGGCCAGCAGGATCTGCAATGGGCTGAACAGGCACAGCAGCTCGGCACCGGCCATGCGGTCGCACAAGCGATGCCGCAGGTGCCCGATGCCGCGCAGGTGCTGGTGCTGTACGGCGACGTGCCGCTGATCCGCGCGCAGACCCTGCGCGACCTGCTGGCGCAGCCGGGGCGGTTGGCGGTGCTGGTGGCCGAGGTGGATGACCCGACCGGCTATGGTCGCGTGCTGCGCGACGCCGAGGGCAAGGTCGGTGCGATCGTCGAGCAGAAGGATGCCAGCGACGAGCAGCTGCGCGTACGCATCATCAACACCGGCATCATCGCCGCCGAATCCACTGCGCTGCGCCGCTGGCTGTCGCAGCTGTCCAACAGCAACGCGCAGGGCGAGTATTACCTGACCGACGTGTTCGCCTTCGCCGCGCACGAGTACACCCCGGCCGAAATGGCGCTGGTGGCCGACCCCCAGGACGCCGAAGGGGCCAATGATCCCTGGCAGCTGGCGCAGCTGGAGCGCGCCTGGCAACGCCGCGCCGTGCGTGCACTGTGTGCGCAGGGCGCGCGCGTGCGCGATCCGGCACGGTTGGATATCCGCGGTACCGTCACCGTCGGCAGCGATGTGATGATCGACGTCGACGTGGTGCTGGAAGGCAACATCGTGCTGGGTGACGGCGTCACCATCGGTCCCTTCAACCGCCTGAAGGACGTCAACCTCGGGCCGGGCACCGAAGTGCGCGCGCATTGCGATCTGGAAGGCGTGGTCACCGAAGGCGCGGCGCAGGTCGGCCCGTTCGCGCGGCTGCGGCCAGGCACCGTGCTGGCCGATGGCGTGCATGTCGGCAACTTCGTCGAGACCAAGAAGGTCTCCCTCGGCGTCGGCAGCAAGGCCAATCACCTGACCTACCTGGGCGATGCGGTGATCGGCAGCAGGGTGAACATCGGCGCCGGCACCATCACCTGCAACTACGACGGGGTGAACAAGTTCACCACCACCATCGGCGACAACGCGTTCATCGGCTCCAACAGTTCGCTGGTGGCGCCGCTGACCATTGGCGATGGCGCGACCATCGCCGCCGGTTCGGTCATCACCCGCAATGCCCCGGACGGCAAGCTGACCCTGGCACGCGCACGACAGGAAACCATCGATGGCTGGAAGCGCCCGCTCAAGAAGTCCTGAGCCGCGCCTTCCGCGCGCCGATGAACTCGACGCGCTGCCGGTCATCGAGCAGCGCGCCGGAGGGCTGTTGAAGGGTCATGAGGCGTATGCGGTGTTTGCCGCGCATGGCCTGGATCTGCGGGTACTGCACGCAGGCCTGCACCGCCGCCAGCTATGGGTGGTGGATGCGGCTGACGGTGGCATCGCCGGTTACCTGCTGGCGGGCGAACTGGCAGGTGAGTTCCACATACTGCAGATGGATGTAGACCCTGTGCATGCGCGGCAGGGCCATGGGCGTGCGTTGTTGCGCCATGTACTGGCACAGGCGCGGGCAGGCGGCTACCGATCGGCGGTGCTGACCACGCTGTCCGACGTGCCGTGGAATGCGGCCTTCTATGCCAGCGAAGGGTTCGTCACCGTAGCGGAAGCGGAGTGGGGCGCGGCGCTGCAGGCAGTGATGGCCGAAGAGGCCGCGTTGGGGTTTCCGATGCATCTGCGGGTGGCGATGCGGCTGCTCTGGTAGGTACCGACCTGGGTCGGCACATCCACGCACGGCGTGGATCCACCAACGCGATCGGCCCGCTCAACCCACGGGCAATAGAATCGATACGCACAGTCCACCATCGCTGCGATTCTGCAGCGACACACGTCCGCCGTGCGCCTCCACGATCTCGCGCGTCAACGCCAACCCCAACCCGGTGCCATTGCGCTTGGTGGAATAGAACGGCATCAACGCGTTCTGCAGCACCTGCTCGTTCATGCCCTTGCCGCGATCGAGCACATCCAGGCGCAGCCACTGCGGCAACCGCGTCAGCTGCACCTGCACGTCATCGTTGGGCGGATCAGCCTCGGCGCAGGCTTCGTGCGCGTTCTTCAGCAGGTTCAGCAGGGCCTGCCCGAACTGCGCGATGTCGATGCGGCTGCTCAGCTCCTCGTCCGGCTCGCGATCCATGGTGAACGGAATCTGCTGGCGCAGGCTGGACAGGAACGGTGCCCAGTGCACGGTCTGCAGCTGCGGCTGTGGCAGTTTGGCAAAGCGTGCATAGCCGCGGATGAAGCCTTCCAGGTGGCGCGCGCGGTCTTCGATGGTGGTGAAGATCTCCGGCAGCCGGTCGAAGCGTTCGCGTTGCACCAGCACGCCGCCGGAATGAGCCAGCGAAGCAATCGGCGCCAGCGAATTGTTGAGCTCGTGGCTGATCACCCGGATCACCTTCTTCCAGGTCTGCACCTCCTGGCGTCGCAGTTCGGCGGTCAGCAGGCGCACCAGCAGCAGGTCATGCGGGCGGCCGTTGAGCTGGAACGCGCGACGCGAGAGGTGGTAGACCTGCTCGTCATCTTCATCGCCATCCTCGCCCTCGGCATGCACCGCGAACAGGCTGTCGCCGCCACGGGCGATGGCATCGCGCAGTTCCACCGGCACCTGCTCCAGCACGTCTTCCAGGCGCTGGCCTTCCAGCTTCCAGCCGCCGTGCAGCAGCTTGCGTGCGGCCAGGTTGGAGAACACCACGCGGGCGATGCCATCACCGCCGGAGGCGATCAGCAACATCGCCACCGGCGTGTTCTGCACCATGGTGTCCAGCAGCAGTTCGCGCTGCACCAGGCCCTGCCGCTGCGCGCGCAGCACGTCGCCCAGTTCGCGGTGGGCCTGCACCAGGTCGCCCAGCTCGTCATTGCCCGGCCAGTGCACGCCGAAGTTGTACTCGCCATCGCGGTAGCTGCTGGTGGTACCGGACAGGGCGCGCATCAGCGAACGCACCGGCGCGGTGGCGCGGCGCAGCGTCCACCACATCAGCGACAGCAGGATCAGTGCCGATACCGTGGTCACCACCCAGCCGTGATCCATCCAGTAGGCCAGCAGCCATGGCAATGCGGCGGCCAGCGCCAGCACCGGCAGCAGGCGCAGGAACAGGCGGAAGGTGAAGGAGCGCCGCTTCATTCGCGTGGAATGCCGTGGCGGTCCATGCGCCGGTACAGCGCCTGGCGGCTCAGGCCGAGTTCGGCAGCGGCCTGGGCGATGACGCCGTGGTTGCGTGCCAGTACATCCTCGATGCGCGCACGGTCGGGATCATTGCCCGCACTGGGCGCAGGCCGGGGCGCGGCAGGCGCGCGCGGCAGATTCAGGTCGGCCACTTCAATGCGGCTGCCGGTGGCCAGCAGCTCGGCGCGCTGGATCACGTTGCGCAGCTCGCGCACGTTGCCGGGCCACGGATGCCGCTGCAGCGCAGCGGTGGCGGCACTGGACAGCGGCTTGCCTGCGGTCAGGAAGCGCTCGGCCAACGGCACGATGTCACCAGGGCGTTCGGCCAGCGGCGGCAGCACCAGCTCCACGGTATTGAGCCGGTAATAGAGGTCCTCGCGGAAGCTGCCGTCGCGGATCATCGCCGGCAGGTCGGCATTGGTCGCGCTGACCACGCGCACTTTGACCTGGCGCTCGCGGTTGGAGCCCAGGCGCTCGAAGCGTCCGGTTTCCAGTACACGCAGCAGTTTCATCTGCCCGCCCAGCGACAGGTTGCCGATCTCATCCAGGAACAGTGTGCCGCCGTCGGCGGCTTCGAACTTGCCTTCGCGTGCCTTGTTGGCGCCGGTATAGGCGCCGGCTTCGGCACCGAACAGTTCGGCTTCGATCAGCTCTGATGGCAGTGCGCCACAGTTCACCGCCACGAATGCCCCCTTGGCCACCAGCGAGTTGGCCTGGATGATCTGCGCGATCTTCTCCTTGCCGGCGCCATTGGGGCCGGTGATCAGCACCGGCAGCTCCGAGCGCGCGACCTGGCAGGCCAGAGTGATGACGCGTTCGCTGGCCGGATCGGCGACCACGGCGCCGCACAGGTCGTACTTCTCTTCCAGGGCGTTGCGCTGGCGCAGTTCGCGCGAGCGACGGCGGTCCAGTTCGCGGCGTGCCTCGGACAGTTCCAGCAGGTTGTTGACCGTGGTCAGCAGCTTGCGGTCGTCCCAGGGCTTGGCCAGGTAGTCGGCGGCACCAGCCTTGACCAGGTCCACCGCACTGCTCAGGTGGGTCCAGGCGGTGAGCAGGATCACCGGCAGGTCCGGGTGGCGCGTGCGGATCTGTGCGAACAGCGCCTCGCCTTCCTCGCCCGAGGTGGTGTCTTCGCTGAAATTCATGTCCTGGATCACCAGGTCGACCGGCTGCGATTCGAGCAGCGCCAGGCCTTCGGCCGGGGTCTGCGCCTGCAGGGTGTCGATGTCATGCAGGGAGAACAGCACGTCCAGCGCGGTGCCCACGCTGGCGTTGTCGTCGATGATCAGGATCGAAGGCATCAAGCAGTTCTGCGGAAAGGGATGGGCGGCGCCGTTGGAGCCGATCGCGTGCCTGCGCCGGGAGAGCCCGGCGCCACCCATCAAGCATAGCCAAACCGGCGCCCGTGCAGGGCGCGTTGCTCAGCGCTGCGGCGCCGGAGGGGGAGGCGGCGGCGGAGGTGGTGGCGGCGCGACCAGCGCCAGGCGCCAGGCGACCGCGTCCACCGGTACCGTCAGCTCGCGCTTGTCGCGCCGCAGCAACAGATACACGGTCGGTGCGGTGGTCTGGCGCAGGGCCTCGCTCAGATGCTCGATCCGGCGCACGACGGTATCGTTCACCCGCAGGATCCGATCACCCTGGCGCACGCCGAAGCGTGCCTCCGGTTTCGCCGCCTCCACATGCACCTGGCCCTCGGTCGAGCGCAGCGACAAGCGCGCATCGTCCTGGCGCCATTCCATTGTCTGCGCGCTGCCACCGCCGGCCAGCGCCGGCAGTGGCAGAAGCAGCATCAACGCCATCGTGCAGGCGCGCATCTCACGCCCCTCGCGTGGCGACGGCCGGCGGCACCGCTGCCGCACGCCGGGCCGGCCCGAACACCGCGATCTGGCCCAGCACCCACAGCAGCAGCGCGCCCAGCGGCAGGTAGAACAGTGGCATGCGCGGCAGCTCGTACAGGTTCATCAGGGCCAGATTGATCGCATAGGCAGCCAGCATGCCCAGCACGATGCCCAGCGTGGCCAGCAGGAAGTTCTCGGTCTGGAAGTAACGCAGGATCTGCCCACGGGTGGCGCCCAGTGCACGGCGGATGCCGATCTGCTTGCTGCGCTGCTGCACCCAGAAGCTGGCCAGGCCGATGATGCCCAGCGCGGTGACCACCAGCAGCGAGATGCTGACGGTGATCAGCAGGCCGACCATGGCGCGGTCATTCTTGAAGAAGTCCTTGCGCTGGTCTTCATAGGTCAGCTTGTCGCGCATCAGCCGGTTGGGGTCGTTGCGTTCCAGCGCGACCGCACCGGCGTCGAGCACTTCCTGGCGGCGTTCCGGCGAGGTGCGCAGCATGTAGGTGCCACCGTCGTCGAAGGTGCGCCGCACCGGCAGCAGCATCGAATTGGTCCAGTTGTCATTCCAGCCATTGGGCGTGCTGAGCGTGTCGACGATGCCGACCACGTGCAGCGGCTGCTTGCCCATGTAGTAGGTCTTGCCCAGCGCGCTGCCGTTGGGTTCCATCTTGGCGGCAGTGGACTGGGTGAAGATCACCGGGATGGCCTTTTCCTTGGCGCCGCCCTTGCTGACGTCTTCGAAGTTCTGGTACTCGTCGGGCAGGAAGTCGCGGCCGGCGATCAGGTTGATGCCCATCGTGGCCAACCCGTTCTCCGAGAGGGTGTACATCGAAGCGTTGGTGGTCGGCCGTTCCTGGTCGACCTCGCGCGAGATGCTGCTGCTGGAGGAGCCGTTGCGGAACGGAACCTGGTTGATGATGGTGGCGTTGCTGACGCCGGGAATCGCACGCAGCGAGGCCAGGTCCTCGCTTGTGCGGGCCAGGGCGTCGGTCTGCTTGCCGATGCCGCTGACGCGCAGCATCACCAGTTCGTTCTCGGCGATGCCGCTGGGCATGCTGATCTTCTCCACGCGCTGGCTGACCAGGAACAGCGCGTTGCAGACGATGGCGCAGGTCAGTGCGACTTCCAGCACGATCAGGGCGGCAGCGGTCTTGTGCCGGCGCAGTGTGCTGAGGATGGGGCGGATGTCCATGGGAGTCCTCGTTCGGGTGCTTACTGCGACTTGAGCTGGATGGCCGGGGTGACCTGCATGGCGCGCCAGGCGGGCAGGAAACCGGCGGCGAGGCTGGCAAACAGGGTCAGGCCCAGTGCGAGCAGCAGCATGTTGCCGTCCAGGTGGGCCAGCTTGGCGTACTCCACCGGTTGCTGGCGCACCGCGAACAGGCCGAGCAGGGCCAGGCCGATGCCGAGCACGCCACCGACCACACCGACCGCGCCGGCTTCCACCAGGCACTGCAGGAAGATCTGGCCGCGGCTGGCGCCCAGGGCACGGCGCACGCCGATCTCACCACTGCGGCGCAGGAACTTGGCCAGCAGCAGGCCGACCGTGTTGACCAGGCAGACACCCAGGAAGCCCAGCGCCAGCCACAGCTGCAGGCGCACATCGCTGGGCACCGCGCCGTTGAAGTCCAGCCATTCCATCACGGTGCGCAGGCGCACGTTCGGCGGGTGCTTGAAGCGGCCGGCCTCGCGCTGCTGGGTCGAATAGTTTTCCAGGTAGCGGCGGTAATCGCCGGCCTTGGCTGGGTCCATCTCCACCCAGTACTGCAGCCAGGCGCAGGGGGCGTTGAGCGAATAGCTGTTGCCGTCGGGGTTCTCGCCGAAGCAGTTCATGTTGCCGTTGTTGCCCAGCTTCAGGTCGAACGAGGTGGAGATCGGCAGCAGCAGGTCTTCGTTCTTGCCGTAGCTGCCGGTGGTCAGGTCGTAGAAGTGCGGCTCGGGGCTCCATTCCTTCATCACGCCGACGATGCGGTAGCTCTGGCCCTCCATGCGCAGGTCGCGGCCCACGCTGTTGGCACCCTGGTACAGCTTGTCATTGAGCGCCTTGGAGATGACCACCACGCGCGCGCGTCCGTCATCGTCCTCGCGCGTCCACGGACGGCCGTACTGCATGGGCACCTCGAACATCGGGAAGAAGTCGGCCGAGGTCCAGCGGGTGTCGATGCTGAAGGGCTTGAGGGTGCTGTTGTCTGGTTCGATGGTGCCACCGCCGCCGCTCATCAGCGCCTGGCGTTCGCCCTTGGCTTCGCGCAGCAGCGCTTCACCGTCGAAGCGGGTCAACTGGGTTTCCGGCTCTTCGCCGGCGACATAGGCGCCGGTGGCGGCGTCGAGCTGCACGTAGAACAGGCGGTCGCTCTTGCCGGGAATCGGATCACCGGACAGCACATGGAACACGGTCAGGGTGGTCATCGAGGCGCCGATGCCAAGCGCGATGGCGATCACCATCAGCGCGGTCAGGACCTTGTTGCGGCGGAAGCTGCGGGCCGCCAATCGGGCGTAGTAGGCGAACATGGTCGGGCCCTCACTCGTTGACGGCGACGATGTGGCGCACCGGCGTGGCCAGCACCGGCTCGCGCACCAGGTCGGTCACCTGGCCATCGACGATGTGCACGTTGCGCTGTGCACGCGCGGCCAGTTCCGGGTCGTGGGTAACCATTACGATGGTGGTGCCGGCGGCGTTGATCTCTTCCAGCAGTTCCATCACGCCGCGGGCCATCTGCGTATCCAGGTTGCCGGTCGGTTCGTCGGCCAGCAGCAGGCGCGGGCTGCCGGCCAGGGCGCGCGCGATGGCCGCACGCTGCTGCTGGCCGCCGGACAGTTCATTGGGGTAGTGCTTCATGCGCGAGCCGAGACCGACCTGGCTCAGCGCCTTTTCGATGCGCTCGCGGCGCTCGCCGGCGCTCATCTTCCGGTAGCGCAGCGGCACATCGACGTTGTCGAACAGGTTCAGGTCGGGAATCAGGTTGAAGCCCTGGAAGATGAAGCCGATCTTCTGGTTGCGCAGGCGGCTGCGGGCGTCGTCGCCCAGCGTGCTCACGTCCTGGCCGTCGAGCATGTAGGTGCCGCTGGTGAAGGTTTCCAGCAGGCCGGCGATGTTGAGGAAGGTGGTCTTGCCGGAACCGGACGGACCGGTGACGGCGACGAACTCGCCTTCCTTGACCTGCAGTTCCAGCGAGCGCAACGCATGGGTTTCCACCTGTTCGGTGCGGAAGACCTTGGCGACCGAGCGCATTTCGAGCATGTACATGGGGTGTCCTCTCTCCAGGATTCAGGGTTCAGGTATCAGTTGACGGAGACGCGCTCGGCGTCCTTGAACAGGTCGCTGCCGGAGACCACGATGCGGTCGCCCGGTTGCACACCCGACTTGATTTCCACTTCGCCCAGGCTGCTGACGCCCAGTTCCACCGGGCGGCGCACGGCGGTGCGGCCATCCATCACGTAGGCCATGCCGTTGCCCTGTTCGACGAACGGGCCGCGCTCGACCTTCAGCACGTTCTTGCGGGTATCGAGCAGCACACGCACCGACATCCGCTGGCTCTGGCGCAGGCCTTCCGGCTGCGCGCTGGCGAAGCGCACGCGGGCGTTGACCTCGCCGTTGACCACTTCCGGCGACACCGCGCTGATCTCACCCGGGAACGGCTGGCCGTTGCCGCCGGTCAGCTGTGCCGGCATGCCGATCGCCAGGTCGCGGGCGAAGCTTTCCGGCACCTTGATCTCGACTTCAAACTTGGACAGGTCGACCACGCCCAGCACCGGCGCGTTGGCGGCCAGGTTGGTGGACTGCACCGCCTGCACCTGGCCGACCTGGCCATCGAACGGCGCGCGCAGGGTCAGCGCATCGACCTGGCGCTGCACTTCAGCCACCACCGCCTTCTGGCGATCGGCCAGCAGGCGCTTGTTGCGCGCGTCCAGGTCGGCGCCCTGGCTCTGCAGGCGGGCGTCGGTGGTGGCGTTGGCCAGGGTGATGTCGGCCTTCTTCAGCGAGTCCTTGGCCTTGGCCAGGTCGATCTGCGGCACCGCACCGCCGTCGTAGCCGCGCTGGTAGCGCTGCAGGTCACGGTCGGCGGCCTGCCGTTCGATGGTGGCCTGGTCGGTCTCCTTGCGCGACTTGGCGCGGGCCAGGGTGGCGTCCAGCGCGGCGCGGCTGGCCTCGGCCTCCAGGCCGGCCAGGGTGGCCTGCTCCTGGGCCAGCTTGCTGCGCAGTTCCGGGCTGTCGATGATCGCCAGCTCCTGGCCCTTCTTCACCACATCGCCGGCCACCACCTTCAGGTCCACGGTACCGGCCGAGATGGCGTACAGGATCGGGCTGTTGGCGGCGATCACCCGGCCATCGGCGGCGATGTCGCGCACCAGGTCGCCGCGCTTCACTTCGGCGATGCGCACGCGGCTGCTGTCGAAGGAGCGGCTGGCATTGGACCAGGCATGCACGGCCCAGCCGATGCCGGCGATCAGGGCGATGGCGCCCAGGGCCGGCCAGCGGTAGCGGTGCCAGCTGGCGCCGGTGGCGCTGGCCGGGGCGGAGGAAACGATCTGGTCCTGGGCGGAAGTGTCGCGGATCATCGGGTGCATGCCTGACGGTGGTAGCCAGTACCAAGCACGTAGCGTGCCAACTTTATTTCATTTGTTTTCAATGAGTTGGAGATGGCGCGGACGTGTCCGGGTGTCCGCGGACACCTTTCCGGACACTTTCATTAAGCGGACAGGAGGGGGAAGGCGGACACGCACGCTAGAATGCCGCGATCGTCTTCAAGGAAACGCGTGACATGTGTGGAATCGTGGGTGCGATCGCCGATCGCGACGTGGTGCCGGTGCTGATCGAGGGCCTGAAGCGGCTTGAGTACCGCGGTTACGATTCCTCCGGCATCGCCGTGATCGACCAGCACGCGCGTCCGGAGGTTCGTCGCGTGCGCCGTACCGGTCGCGTTTCGGAGATGGCCACGGCCGCCGAGGCCGAGGGCTTCAATGCGCTGCTGGGTATCGGCCACACGCGCTGGGCCACCCACGGCGGCGTCACCGAGGCCAACGCACATCCGCACATCAGCCAGGGTGTGGCGCTGGTGCACAACGGCATCATCGAAAACCACGAGGAGCAGCGCGAGAAGCTGCGCGCGCTGGGCTATACCTTCGAATCGCAGACCGACACCGAAGTCATCGCGCACCTGATCCACCATCACCTGAAGAGTGGCGACGACCTGCTGGTGGCGCTGCAGCACACGGTGAAGGAACTGACCGGTGCCTACGCGCTGGCCGTGGTCAGCCGTGCCGAGCCTGAACGTTTCGTGTGCGCGCGCATGGGCTGCCCGCTGCTGGTCGGCCTGGGCGAGGGTGAGAACTTCGTTGCCTCGGACGTGTCGGCAGTGATCTCGGCCACGCGCAAAGTGATCTTCCTGGAAGAGGGCGACACCGCCGAAATCCGTCGCGACGGCGTGCGCATCTTCGACGGCCATGACCAGCCGGTCGAGCGCGAGGTGCACCTGTCCGACGTGTCGCTGGCCTCGCTGGAGCTGGGCCCGTACCGCCACTTCATGCAGAAGGAAATCCACGAGCAGCCGCGTGCGCTGGGGGACACCATCGAAGCGGCGATCGACGCCGGTGGTTTCCCGGCCGAACTGTTCGGCAAGAACGCCGAAGCGGTGCTGTCGGGTATCGAAGGCGTGCAGATCATCGCCTGCGGCACCAGCTACTACGCCGGCCTGACCGCACGCTACTGGATCGAGGCGATCGCCGGCCTGCCGTGCAGCGTGGAGATCGCCAGCGAGTACCGCTACCGCGCCGCCTACGCGAACCCCAGGCACCTGATCGTGACCATTTCCCAGTCTGGCGAAACGCTGGATACGATGGAGGCGCTCAAGTACGCCAAGTCGCTGGGCCACAAGCACACGCTGTCGATCTGCAACGTGCCGGAAAGCGCGATTCCGCGCGCCAGCGAGCTGGTCTGCTACACCCGTGCCGGCGCCGAGATCGGCGTGGCCTCGACCAAGGCGTTCACCACCCAGCTGGCCGCGCTGTTCCAGTTGACCGTGGTGCTGGGCAAGCTGCATGGCCGCATCGACGCGGCACGGGAAGCGGACTACCTGGAGCAGCTGCGCTTCCTGCCGGGCAGCGTGCAGCACGCGCTGAACCTGGAGCCGCAGATCGCCGCCTGGGCCGAGCGCTTCGCGCGCAAGGCCAACGCCCTGTTCCTGGGCCGCGGCCTGCATTACCCGATCGCGCTGGAAGGCGCGCTCAAGCTCAAGGAAATCTCCTATATCCATGCCGAGGCGTACCCGGCCGGCGAACTGAAGCACGGCCCGCTGGCGCTGGTGGACGAGGACATGCCGGTGGTGGTGATCGCGCCCAACGACAGCCTGCTGGAGAAGGTGAAGTCGAACATGCAGGAAGTGCGTGCGCGTGGCGGCGAACTGTTCGTGTTCGCCGACCAGGACAGCAATTTCAACGAGTCCGAAGGCGTGCACGTGATCCGCACGCCGCGCCATGCCGGTGTGCTCAGCCCGATCGTGCACACCATCCCGGTGCAGCTGCTGGCTTACCACACCGCATTGGCGCGCGGCACCGACGTGGACAAGCCGCGCAATCTGGCCAAGAGCGTGACGGTGGAGTAAGGCCTGGCCGATCTGCTGGCAGTACCGACGAGGGCGGCCCGATGGGTCGCCCTTTTTTCATGCCGGCATGGCATTCTCTGCGGCCGAACCCGCGCATCACGGAGGATGCCTGTGCAGGCTGCCATGCGACGATCCATGCCCTGCACAGTGATGCCGGAGCTTCATTTCACTATTGGCAGTGCACACCCGCAACGGGTGTGCCTGGCCATGTCCATTCCGCGCGCGATGGCGCGCATTACAGGGGCTGTAGATGAAAAAGCTGCATGGAGTCGCGTTGGCGGTGGCAATCAGTGCGCTGTCCGGTTGCGCCAGCGTTCCGATGACCGAGAAGAGCGTGGTGGACACGGCCAAGACCTTCCCGGCACCGCAGGACGGCAAGTCCGGGGTGTACGTGTTCCGCAACAGTTTCGTCGGCAAGGCACTGAAGAAGGACGTGCTGATCGATGGGCAGTGCCTGGGCGAAACCGCCGACAAGGTGTTCTTCTATACCCAGGTTGCCGGTGACCAGGAACATGTGATCTCCACCGAGTCGGAGTTCTCGCCCAACGACCTCAAGCTCTTTACCGAAGCCGGTCGCAACTACTTCATCCAGCAGTCGATCAAGATGGGCGTGTTCGTTGGCGGCGCGAAGCTGACCGTGGTTCCGGAAGCGGAAGGCCGCAGCCAGGTGATGCAGCTGAAGATGGCCCAGAACGGGCGTTGCTCGAAGTAACCCCGGTGGCCGGCGGGAGGCTGCGCCTTTCGCCGGCCCGCCCGAAGTGGGACGGCGCAGGGCCGTTCTGTCCGTGCCCGGCCGCGGAAGATCAATCTTGAGTGCGCGGAGCCGCCGGTGTTCAGCCTCGGTTTCAGCGGCGGTGCCATTCTCTGGATCGTCGGTGGGTTCCCACGACGAACTGTCCCATCGGTGCCGATAGTGGCCGTGGTCGGCAGTCGTAGAATCGATCCGACCGAGATACGGGTTGCGCTGCCGGACCCGCCTCGTTGGCGTTGCAGCACGTGGTCTGCCGGTCCGATCCAGGAGCGCGCAGCCGGTGCGCCAGACGTGCGCTGAAAGGTCTGTTCCCGGGGAGGGGGCGCATCGGAAGAGCACACTTTTTTGACTTCAGTTACCTGCACCAGGAAACAAGAATGAACGTCCGCGAACTCCTGCAATCCAAGAAAGAAGCTGTCATCACCATTGATGCGGAAGACACCATCGGTGCCGCCGCCCACAAGATGAGCGCGAACAAGATCGCTGCCCTGGTGGTGATGAAGGACGATGCCCCGGTCGGCATCATCTCCGAAAAGGACATCGTGCGTACCCTGGCCGATGACGGCCCGCAGGCCGGGCGCCGGGTGATTTCCAGCGTGCCCTCCACCGGTCTGGAAGGCATCGCGCCGGAGGCCACGCTGAAGCAGGCCATGTCGCTGATGACGTACTCGCGGCGCCGTCATCTGATGGTTACCGACGGCACGCGCCTGGTCGGCATCCTCAGCCTGGGCGACATCGTGAAGAACCTGCTGGGCGAACTGGAGCTGGAAAAGGCCGTGCTGCAGGACATCTACATGGCGGCGCATTGACGCTGCAACAGAAGCCGCGCTGGTAGCAGAACAACGGCCGGGTGCGGATGCACCTGGCCGTTTTCCTGTGCGCGCTTTGATTCGGCTAGTCTGATCAGGCGTGCGCGTGCATGTTGCAGACAGCGAGAGGAAATGGAATGTTCCAGAATGCGAGAAGGGAATTACTGGGCCCGCTGCATAGCCTGCTGAAGCGGCCGCTGGAGTTCCGCGCGGTGGACAGCATTGAGAGGCATCTGCGCCGGTTGCTTGAAACACGCCCGGACTACGACGCATTGTGTGAGCTTGCGCGCTGGTACGACGCACAGCGGGCGGCCGTATTGCCGCTGTTGCCGGCACTGCATGCAAAGTTGCACGATCGGCTCTCCATCATTCTGCCTGCCGCTGCCTGTGTAGATCGCGTCGCGACCAGCGTGCGGCACGGGCAGGGCGGCGCGGAGCCGTTCCCGCAATGTGCGCAGGCATCGGCGCAGATCCAGCTGGAGCGCCTCTCCGACCTGCTGGAGCTCGCACAGTGCGGAGCGGGCGATCCATCGCAGGACGACGTTGTATGCCAGACCCTGCAGGTCATGCTGCTGAGCGAGGCGCTTGCGCTGGTGCTTTCCGGATTGGCGTGCGCCTCCCGGCAGAGTGACGGATCGCTGCTGCTTGAACCCGGCGATGACCATAGCCTGGGTCTGCTGAAGCAGGTCTGGTTCGCGCGGTGGCTGGACAGCAACAGCGAGATGGCGTTGATGGTTCGCATTGCCGAGTGCTCGGCTCAGGCCGCAGGTCGTTGCATGCAACTGGATGAGTTGCTGACCCATGCGGTACTGGACCGGGCACTGACCGTTACCTGGGCGTTTCTGGAATCGGATGCCACCTCGCACAGAAGCATGGCCTTTGCCCATGACGCTGCTCGTCTGGTCGTTTTCATGCTTTCCCGCCATGGAGCAGGAGAGATGTTCATTGGACGAGCACAGCTGCGCGAAGCAGACCTGGATGATGTCCTGCAGACCATCCTGGCGTGGCAGTCAAAAGGATTGAGAACCGATTGGATGGTGGTGCCGGGGCCGACGGGCTACATGCTGGCCGGAGGCTGGGACAAGGCGCTGCGCTGTGTGCTGGTGCAGTTCGCGCAGTCGGTCGGTGAGACCGAGCTGCTGCGCAGGCTGATCGGCGGTGATGGATTCGAACAGAGCTATATCCGAAGCCGCCTGGAACGCCAGCTGATCCAGCCGCAGCGCTATTCCGTCCACGAGGGAATCCAGAAGCACCATGTGCTGAAGGATCCGCCAGCCGATCTGGATGTGGAATACATCCTTCACGACTCGCTGTTGCAGCATCACTACTTCATTCAGGCCAAACACGCCGCCAGGGGCGAGGTGGGGTATCTGGGCAGCGTGGTCGCGGCGCTGCAGAAGGATCTCAGCGATGGCCTGCGGCAGTTGCGAGGGGCCAAGGCCTGCCTGGAAGATGGCCGGCTGGAGCCCCTGTGGGCGTCACGCGGGTTGTCGGGCGTGACCGCCGCCAACAGCAGTTTCCTGCTGGTTCACAACATCGCGCATCTTGACCTGCAGGTGACCGACGATGGCATCGCGCTTTACGACTGGCGGACGCTGCGGAATCTACTGGATGACGCGGCCGTCACTGTCAGAAGGCCTGGGGAGCAGGAGGTCCTTCGGCGCGCTGCTTCACCACTGAGCGTCGCCAATCCGATGGATGTGGTGCACACGTTGCTGTCCGAACACGGCATCTATGCGGGAGCCGGACAGGCCGCGTGGGCACCCTTGGCCGTCACCAGTTCGATGGAGCTGGTGGCCGGCCGTGTGCATATGCGCGCCTTGGGGATCTGAAGGCGCTGCGCGCATCCAAGCGGGCACCGCGTCGGCACCAAGCAGCTCCGATCGCAGCCAGGGCCTAGCTAGAACGTGACCTTGACCGAATCGGCGCTGTAGTTCGCCGGGCCGTGGTAGACCACCTCGATGTTGTTGCCATCCGGGTCCAGCACGAACGCCCCGTAGTAGCCCGGGTGGTAGGGACGCTCGCCCGGCGCGCCGTTGTCGGTGCCGCCGGCGGCGATCGCGGCGGTGTGGAAGGCCTCCACGGTAGCGGTGTCGCGTGCCTGGAACGCCAGATGGTGGCGACCGGTCAGCTGGCCGGCCGCGGCCTCGCTGCTGGCACTGGAAATGAACAGCTCGTCGGCCCAGAAGTAATCATCGCCTTCGCCGGCGATCGGGATGCCGATGGTGTCGAACACCGCCTGGTAGAAGCGGCGGCTGGCGGCCAGATCACGCACCACCAGCTGGATGTGGTCGATCAGGCGACCACGGTGCAGTTCCATCGTTTCCATACGAACCTCGCAAAAAAGGGGGCGGAGTCGGTAGCGCCGGGCTGTGCCCGGCGAGCGCGCAGCGCGGCCTGCTCAAGGCCGCCGGGCATGGCCCGGCGCTACCGGAATTGTGCCCCTTTCCGGGTCAGGCGTTGGCGATGATCTCGACCCAGTAGCCGTCCGGGTCCTTGATGAAGGCCAGGTTCTTCATGCGGCCGTCGGTCAGGCGCTTCTGGAAGGTGACGCCGAGGGCCTCGAAGCGCTGGCAGGCGGCCTCGATGTCCGGCACCGATACGCAGATGTGGCCGAAACCGCGCGGGTCACTGTTGCCGTCGTGGTAGACCGCGCCGTCCTGGGTCTCGGTGCCGTGGTTGTGGGTCAGTTCCAGCACGCCGGGCAGGCCGGCCATCCACAGTCGGCGCTGGGCATCGTCTTCCGGCACCACCGCGCCGGCCGGCACGTAGGCCAGGAAGTACAGGCTGAACTGGGCCTCCGGGAAATCGCGCTTGTCGATCAGCTGGTAGCCCAGCACACGGGTGTAGAAGTCCAACGAGGCGGTGATGTCCTTGACCCGCAGCATGGTGTGGTTGAACACGAAGCCGGTGGTTTCGGCCGGAGCCTGGGCGGCGACGCCGGGGACATCGCGCAGGGCGGGAATGGTCATGGGGGAGTCCTTCAGACAGGGCCGTTGCCGGCCGGATGGCGCCATTCTACCGGCCGGCACCTGACGGCACCGCGACGTACAATGGACGGATCGCACCGTTCCGTCCTCACAACGATTGCCCGCCATGTCGCAGCGTGAATGGGTGGCCGCCGCCATCCGCAAGATCGAAGCCGATTTCAACCGTTCCGCCGATACCCACCTGATTCCGCTGGCACTGCCCGGGTTCAAGGGCATCGACCTGTACCTGAAGGATGAATCGAGCCATCCCACCGGCAGCCTCAAGCACCGGTTGGCGCGCTCGCTGTTCCTGTATGCGCTGACCAACGGCTGGCTGCGCGAGGGGCGCCCGGTGATCGAGGCGTCCAGCGGATCGACGGCCGTCTCCGAAGCCTATTTCGCGCGCCTGCTCGGTTTGCCGTTCATCGCGGTGATTCCGGCCACGACCTCGCCGGAGAAGATTGCGGCGATCGAATTCCATGGCGGTCGCTGCCATCTGGTCGAGCGTGCCTGCGACCTCAACTGCGAATCGGAAAGGCTGGCCCGCGAAACCGGCGGCCACTTCATGGACCAGTTCACCTATGCCGAGCGCGCCACCGACTGGCGTGCCAACAACAACATCGCCGAATCCATCTTCAAGCAGATGGCTGAAGAGCCCAGCCCGATTCCGGGGTGGATCGTGTGCAGCCCGGGCACCGGCGGCACGGCGGCCACGCTGGGCCGCTACGTCAGCTACCGCCGGCACGATACCCGCATCCTCTGCGCGGACCCGGAAGTGTCGGTGTTCTTCGAAGGCTACCAGGCCGCTGTGGCGGGAGAACAGGACTGGCGCGGCCGGACCTGCAGCGGGGGGTCACGGGTGGAGGGCATCGGTCGGCCGCGGGTGGAATCGAGCTTCATTCCGACCTGCGTCGATGCGATGGTGAAGGTACCCGATGCACTGAGCCTGGCCGCAATGCGTCATGTCAGCCGCCAGCTGGGGCGTCGCGTCGGCGGCTCCACCGGCACCAACTTCATCGGCGTGCTGCAGGCGGCACAGTGGATGCGAGAGGCCGGTCACCAGGGCAGCATCGTCAGCATCCTCTGCGATGCCGGCGAGCGCTATGCGCAGAGCTACTACGATCCTGCGTGGTATGTGCGCCAGGGCATCGACGTCGATGGCGCCGACGCGCAGCTGGCCGCTGCAGTGGCCGGGCAGGGGCTGCCCAAGCTGCCGTGGTGCAGTCTGGAAGCGCTGTAACCGGTCGACGTTGTCGTCGGGCATGGCCCGGCGCTACCGGTCACGCCAGGCGGGTAGCGCCGGGCCACGCCCGACGGTCACGAGGGCGTCTCAATACCCCGCCGCGGTGAACGCATCCAGCACCGCATCGCGCAACGCATCGGGCAGCGCCTCGATGTCCATGGCGCGGTCATCCAGGTGCAGGCTCGGGTCCAGCACGCTGGCACGGCCCTGGGCCAGCGCCTGCAGCCATAGCAGCACGCAGATCACGAACTCGCGCTCGTGGCCCAGCTGCAGCTGGCTGGCGCCGCGCTCGACCACTTCGAACGGGTACCACTCCTGCGCATCGTTGAAGGTGCCGCCCTGCTGCAGTACCGCCTGCAGCTGTTGCAGGTGGCGTGGGGCGTCGTCGCCGGCATCGCACAGCGCGGCGATCCAGGTCAGTTCGGCCGGGCTGGCGGACAACGCCAGCGATCGTGCCGGTGAGGCGGATGCAACTGCAGCCAGACCTTCCATGTGGGGCCTCTTTCGGTACCTACCGCTGCGGACTCCCCCGCAGCCAGAGCTTCGGCGCCGAACCGTAAGGCCGACGTGAATGCCGGGCCGTGCCCCCTTGTCAGCCCTGCCTGGCAACGCCATATCTACCGGGCTGCCCGCCTGCCGGGCCCGTACCCTGGAGATCTGCCGTGACCGTTGCCAACCCCCTGCTCGATTTTTCCGGCCTGCCGCGCTTCGAGGCGATCCGCCCCGAGCATGTGGCGCCGGCGCTGGACGTGCTGCTGGCCGAGGCCGAAGCCGCCGTCAGCACGGCCGAGCAGGTGCAGCCGGTCACCTGGCAGACCTTCGTTGCCCCGCTGGATGACGCCACCGAGCGCCTGTGGCGCGCCTGGGGCCTGGTCGGCCATCTGCAGGGCGTGGTCAACACCCCCGAGCTGCGCGAGGCCTACAACAGCAACCTGCCGCGGGTGACCCGCTTTGCCAGCGCGCTGGGCCAGAACCTGGCGCTGTATCGCCAGTACCAGGCACTGGCTGCCAGCGCGGAGGCCGCGACGTTCGACGACGCCCAGCGCAAGGTGCTGGACAACACCCTGCGTGACTTCCGCCTGGGCGGTGCCGAACTGGCGCCGGAGGCGCAGCAGCGCTTCGCGGCGATCAAGGAAGAGCTGTCGGCGCTGTCGGCGAAGTTTTCGCAGAACGTGCTCGATGCCACCGACGCGTGGTCGTTGATCATCGAGGATGAGGCACGCCTGGCTGGCGTGCCGGACGACGTGAAGGCCGCCGCGCATGCGGCAGCGGAAAAAGACGGCAACAAGGGCTGGAAACTGACCCTGCAGATGCCGTGCTACCTGCCGGTGCAGACCTGGGCCGAAGACCGCGACCTGCGCGAGATCCTGTACCGCGCCAGTGCACAGCGCGCCTCCGAATTCGGCGACGACGCGCTGGACAACAGCGGCAACATCGACCGCATCCTGGCCCTGCGGGCGGAACTGGCGGCACTGCTCGGTTTCGGCTCGTATGGCGAGTACTCGGTGGCGACCAAGATGGCGCAGGACCCGGCCGAGGTACTCGGCTTCCTGCGCGACCTGGCCGTGCGTGCCAAGCCGTTCGCTGCCAAGGACCGCGCCGAGCTGGAGCAGTTCGCACGCGAGCAGCTTGGTATCGAGCAGCTGCAGGCCTGGGACCTGGCCTTCGCTGCCGACCGCCTGAAGCAGGCGCGTTACAGCTATTCCGAGCAGGAAGTGAAGCAGTACTTCACCGAGCCGAAGGTGCTCGGTGGTCTGTTCTCGGTGATCGAGCAGCTGTACGGCCTGCAGGTGCAGGAAGACAGCGCACCGGTCTGGCACGAGGACGTACGCTTCTTCCGCCTGGTCGATGCGCAGGGCGCGCTGGTCGGCCAGTTCTACCTGGATCTGTACGCACGCGAAGGCAAGCGCGGCGGCGCCTGGATGGATGATTGCCGCAACCGTCGCGTGCGCACCGATGGCAGCGTGCAGACGCCGCTGGTCTACCTGGTGTGCAACTTCGGCCGCGGCGCGAACGGCAAGCCGGCCACCTTCAGCCACAACGAGGTGACCACGCTGTTCCATGAAATGGGCCATGGCCTGCATCAGCTGCTGACCCGCATCGGCGAGCTGGGCGTGGCCGGCATCAACGGCGTGGAATGGGATGCGGTGGAACTGCCCAGCCAGTTCATGGAGAACTTCTGCTGGGAGTGGGACCACCTGCAGGGCATGACGGCGCATGTGGAAACCGGCGAACCCCTGCCGCGCGCGCTGTACGAGCGCATGCTGGCCGCGCGCAATTTCCACAGTGGCATGGCTACCGTGCGCCAGCTGGAATTCGGTCTGTTCGACATGCTGCTGCACAGCCAGTACGAGCCGGCGCAGGACAGCGTGCTGGCGCTGCTCGATCGCGTGCGCGGCGAAGTGGCGGTGAACCATCCGCCGGTCTGGAACCGCTTCCCGCATCAGTTCAGCCACATCTTCGCCGGCGGCTATGCGGCCGGGTATTACAGCTACAAGTGGGCCGAGGTGCTCAGCGCCGATGCCTACGCCGCGTTCGAGGAAGCGCCGCAGGCCCTGGCGCAGACCGGTGCGCGGTTCCGCGATGAGATCCTGTCGCGGGGGGGCAGCCGTCCGGCGGCGGAGAACTTCAGGGCCTTCCGTGGTCGCGCCCCGCAGATCGACGCGCTGCTGCGCCACTCGGGCATGGCGTAAACCGCGGTGGTGGGTGCCAACCCTGGTTGGCACATTCTGGCAATGGTGCGGACCAAGGTCCGCACCCACCGAAGAGCGGTGCTCTATTCGGCGTAGATCATCTTCCGGGTCATGCCGCCGTCGACAATGAAATCCTGGCCGGTGCTGAACCCGGACAGCGATGACAGCAGGTACACCGCCAACGCGCCGATGTCCTCGGGCTGGCCGACGCGGCCGACCGGGTGCTGGGCGTGGTCGATGGCCGAGTAATCAGGTTCGTGGCGGCGCGCGGGCGCCTGCCAGGCTGTGGTACTGATCCAGCCAGGGCTGATGCTGTTCACCCGCACCGCCGGCCCGGCGCTGATCGCCAGCGCATGGGTGAAGGCCACCAGCCCGCCCTTGGCTGCGGCATAGGCTTCGCTGTGGGCTTCCGACTGCCAGGCACGGGTGGAGGCGATGTTGATGATCGCACCCGCCGCGCTGGCCGACAGCGCCGGCAGTGCATGCTTGCTGCACAGGAAGGCGCCATGCAGCGAGGACAGGCGGCGCTGCCATTCGTCCCACGCCATGTCCTGCAGCTGCGTGCCGTGCGGGCCGGCGATGCCGGCATTGTTGACCAGCCCGTCGATGCGGCCGAAGCGCTGCTGCGCAATCGCGATGAACATGCTGACGCTGGCTTCGTCGGTGATGTCCAGGTGCTGGAACGCGGCATCCTCATCGCGCTGCCATTCGTCCAGGCAGGCCTGTCCGGCCGCGTCGTCGAGGTCGCCGATCAGTACGCGTCCACCGGCACCGAGTACGGCCTGGGCGATGCCACGGCCGATGCCGTTGGCGCCACCGGTCACCAGCACCACCTTGCCTGCCAGCGGCGCGGCCGGCCACGCGGCAATCGGCGGCACGCGGCTCATGACAGGTCTTCGCCGCGCAGGCGCCGATACCAGCCGTCCACGCCGATGCGGTCCAGGGTCTGGATGTTGCGCTCCACGATCACGTCCGGATCGGGGAACGCGTCCACCGCGCGCGCCACGCTGGCTTCGCGCAGCAGGTGCAGGGTGGGGAAGGGCGCGCGGTTGGTGTAGTTGCTGGCATCGTCGGCGGCCACGCCTTCGAACTGGTAATCCGGATGGAAGCTGGCCACCTGCAGGATGCCCTGCAGGTCCAGCGCCTCGATGGCTGCGTCGGCGTTGTCGAGGAAGTCGTTGTAGTCGAGGAAGTCAGCCAGCACCTGCGGGTGCACGATCAACGTGGTGTCGATCTGCTCGGCCGGTGTGTCGCGCAGCAGCACCAGTTCCTCGGCCAGCTGCTCGACCAGTGCTTCGGGCGTGGTCGCATCGCTGAGCACGAAGCGGACCTGCTCCTTCACGTACACCGCCTTGGCGAACGGGCACAGGTTCAGGCCGATCACGATCCGCTCCAGCCACAGGCGGGTGGCGGCGATCGGGTCATCGGTGGGCAGCTGGGAATCGGTCATGGCGGGCACGTCGGCTGGCGGGGCCGCCATTGTAGGCGTGTGACCGGCAACGCGCCGTCGTGCCTGCCACTGGCGGCGCCGGTCAGGCCCGGCGGACGCCTCAGTCGCGGAAGTTGTTGAACTGCAGCGGCAGCTCGAACTTGCCGGCCTTGAGCACGGCGATGGCATCCTGCAGGTCGTCGCGCTTCTTGCCCTGCACGCGCAGCTTGTCGCCGTTGATCTGGCTTTCCACCTTCAGCTTGGCGTCCTTCAGTGCGGCGGCGATCTTCTTGGCGATCTTCTGCTCGATGCCCTGCTTGACGGTGATCTTCTGCCGGGCCTGGGCCAGGTTGGTCTCGATGTCGCCGAATTCCAGGCTCAGCACGTCGATGCCGCGTGCGGCCAGACGCGCGCGCAGGATGTCGTTCATCTGCTTGAGCTGGAACTCGGTCGGCGCGGTCTGGTTGATGACATCACCGTCGCGCTCGAATTTGGCGTCCACGCCCTTGAAGTCGAAGCGGGTGGCCAGTTCGCGGTTGGCCTGGTCGATGGCGTTGGTCAGCTCGTGGGTGTCGACTTCAGACACGACGTCGAAGGAAGGCATGGGCGCGGCTCCGCTGGATTCAGTGGCGGCCATTCTATCGCGAGGGCCGCATACCCGCCTTCTGTAGAGCCGAGCCCATGCTCGGCTGCTTTCTGAAGAGCAGCCGAGCGTGGGCTCGGCTCTACAGAAGGCGACGGCCGGGCGATAATGGGCCATGAACGTGCAACGCTCCCCTTCGCGCGCGGTGGCCTGGATGGTCGCGGCGGTCGCCTGTTTCTCGCTGATGGACGCTGGAATGAAGCAGCTGTCGGCCAGTTATCCCACGCTGGAAGTGACCTTCCTGCGCGGTGCGGCCTCATTGCCGTTCGTGCTGGTCTGGGTGCTGGTCAGTGCCGGGCCGCGCTCGCTGGTGCCGCGGCGCTGGGGCCTGCACCTGCTGCGTGGCGCGCTGGGCATGGCGATGATCGGCTGCTTCGTGTTCGCCCTGCGCGACCTGCCGCTGTCCACCGCCTACACCATCTATTTCGTCGCGCCGCTGCTGATCGCTGCACTCTCTGTGCCGCTGCTGGGTGAGCGGGTCGGGCCGCGGCGCTGGGTGGCCATCGGCATCGGCCTGATCGGCGTGCTGGTGGTGCTGCGGCCGGGCGTGGATGGCTTCATCTCGGTGCCGGGGCTGATGGTGCTGGCCGCAGCGACGGCCTATGCCGTGGCCGCGATCACGGTCAGCCTGCTGACCCGCACCGACACCTCGCAGTCGATGGTGGTCTGGTTCCTGGTGATCATGGCGATCGGCGCCGGCCTGCTGGCCCTTCCCGGCTGGGTGCCGCTGCAGCTGGCGCATGCGCCGTTGATCGCCGGCATGGGGCTGGCCGGGGCGCTGGGCCAGATCGCCCTGACCAAGGCCTTCCAGCTGGGCGAAGCGTCGATGATCGCGCCGCTGGAGTACAGCGGCCTGGTCTGGGTGATCGGCTGGGACCTGGCCTTCTGGGGCCAGCTGCCGGACGGCTACACCTGGGTGGGTGCGGCGATCATCGTGGCTTCGGGCCTGTACCTGCTGCACCGCGAACGGGTCAACCGGCAGGAACCGCCGAAGCCACTGGATCATCCCTGAACCCGGGGTAGTGCCGGCCGCTGGCCGGCAACTCCTTGCGCCGCAGGGACCGCTGTCGTTGCCGGCCAGCGGCCGGCACTACCGGGCGCGAGGCGTTACGGGCGCCTTAGAACCAAAAGGAATAACATTCTGGCCCATGGCGCGGGCGCGCGAGCGCCGGCGCTGGTAGGCTGCACGCCCCCTTCCGTCACCCAGCCGGTGAGCCACGCCCGTGATCGAGTTCCAGCGCCTGCACAAATCCTATGCCGTTGCCGGCCGCGCAGTCAGCGCGCTGCTACCGCTGGACCTGACCATCGAGGCCGGCGAGGTGTTCGGCATCATCGGCCATTCCGGCGCGGGCAAGTCGACCCTGATCCGCATGATCAACCGCCTGGAAGAACCCAGCGGCGGCCGGCTGCTGATCGGCGGCGAGGATGTCACCGCATTGGACGCCGATGGCCTGCGCGCGCTGCGCCGGCGCATCGGCATGATCTTCCAGCACTTCAATCTGCTGTCCTCGCGCACGGTGGCCGGCAACGTGGCCTTCCCGCTGGAACTGGCCGGCACGCCGAAGGCGGAGATCGACGCGCGTGTGGCCGAGCTGCTGCAGACCGTTGGCCTGGAAGCGCACGCGCAGAAGTACCCGGCACAGCTGTCCGGTGGCCAGAAGCAGCGCGTCGGCATCGCCCGCGCACTGGCCACGCGCCCGCAGATCCTGTTGTGCGACGAGGCCACCAGCGCGCTGGACCCGCAGACCACCGCCTCGGTGCTGTCGCTGCTGTCGAAGATCAATCGCGAGCTGGGCCTGACCATCGTGCTGATCACCCACGAGATGGATGTGATCCGCCGTGTCTGCGACCGTGTGGCCGTGCTCGACGCCGGGCAGATGGTCGAGACCGGGCCGGTCACCCGGGTGTTCCTGCATCCGCAGCATGCGACCACGCGCCGTTTCGTCAGCGAATCGGAGCATGTCGATGAAGGTGCGCTGCACCGTGATTTCGATGTGGTCGGCGGGCGCATCGTGCGCCTGACCTTCCTCGGCTCCGACACCTACGAGCCGTTGCTCGGCAGCGTCGCGCGGCAGACCGGCGTCGACTACAACATCCTGTCCGGCCGTATCGACCGGATCAAGGACACCCCGTATGGCCAGCTGGTGGTCGCCCTGGTGGGCGGTGACCAGTCCGCCGCGCAGGCCGCGTTCGTGGCTGCCGGCGTGCACGTTGAGGAACTGCGTCGATGATCATCGCCACTGCCGGTGGTTTCTTCCGCCATCTGGATGCGGGCAAGTGGGCCGACATCGGCCAGGCCACTATCGACACCCTGCTGATGCTGCTCGGTTCACTGCCGCTGACCCTGGCCATCGGCCTGCCGCTGGGCGTGCTGCTGTACCTGTTCGGCGCGCCGCAGATGAAGCGCCGGCCGTTCGCCTATGGCGTACTGGCGCTGGTGGTGAACCTGCTGCGCTCGGTGCCCTTCATCATCCTGATGATCGTGCTGATCCCGGTCACCCTGTTGCTGATGGGAACTTCGCTGGGTGTTCGCGGCGCGATCGTGCCGCTGGTCATTGGTGCCGCGCCGTTCTACGCGCGGCTGGTGGAGACCGCGCTGCGCGAAGTGGACCGTGGCGTGATCGAAGCCACCCAGGCAATGGGCGCCACCACCTGGCAGCTGGTCACCCGTGTGCTGTTGCCGGAAGCGCGTCCGGGCCTGATTGCCGGTGCGACGGTCACCACCGTGGCGCTGATCGGCTTCACCGCGATGGGCGGTGCGATCGGTTCCGGTGGTCTGGGCGATCTGGCCTTCCGCGATGGCTACCAGCGTTCGCATACCGACGTGGCGCTGGTCACCGTGGTGCTGCTGCTGGTGCTGGTGCAGCTGCTGCAGATGCTCGGCGACCGCCTGGTCGCGCATTACAGCCGCAGATAACAGAATGCCGGGCGGTGCCCGGCATCTCGTTCGGGTAGTGCCGGCCGCTGGCCGGCAATCCCACGTGCGATCAACGCACGTTCGGCACTTCGTAGCCCAGCTTGCCGACCTGCTCGGGATGCTGCGGCACGCGCTTGAGCTTGTCGGTGTTCACGCCGTACTCGTCGCGCAGGCGCTCGGCCAGCTCCTTGTACAGCGCCTTGTCCATGTCCGGGGTGCGCGAGAAGATCCAGGCCATCTCACGGCCCGGGTAGCCGATCAGCGCCCAGGAATAGTCCGGCGCGACTTCCAGCACCCGCGAATGGGTCGGCACGACACGGTAGAACCAGGTGCGCCAGCCGTGGTTGCCGCTGTCCGGATCGACGCTGGCGCGGGCGCGCACTTCCTGCAGCGGTTCACCGAAGCCATCGCGGTAGCGGTAGGTGATGCCGACCTTGTGGGTGTCGCGCAGTTCGTATTCGTTGACGCTGGCCACATGGCCACGTTCGATGAAGTTGGGCACGCGGCCGATCACATACCAGGTGCCCATGAACCGCTTGAGGTCGATCGGCGCATCCAGGGCAGCCGCACCCGGGGTGCTGGTACGGGGCGACGGCGGCTCGCTGGCGGCCATGGCGGGTGCCGCCAGGGACAGGGCCAGCAACACGGCGCAGAACGGGCGGATCGAAGTCATGCGGGAGCGGGCTCGGATGGGCTTTGCCCGAGCATGGTCGACTGTGCGTGCGGGATCCGTCAATGGTGTCGCAACCTGTGAGAAGGGACATGCCCAAGCTGTGTTGCATTGTCTACCGGAGAAGGCTCATGACCGCACGTTCCGCTCGTCGCCCTGCAACTGAACGCGTCAGCCAGCGCGTCGACCCACGCCTGCTGCGCAGCGTTCAGCAGGTGGCCTTGGCCGGCGTGGCCCTGGTACTGGTCTGGCCGGCCGCGCGTGGCAGCAGCGACTGGCTCGGCTGGCTGCCGATGTGGCTGGTGGGCATGCCGCTGGTGGCGTGGTGGGCGCTGTTGCGCTTTCCATTGCCGCGCCCGGGGTGGCTGCGGCTGGCGCGGCGTACCGGTGGACAGGCGCGTCGCCCTGGCCGTGGCGCGGCTCGTGTCCGCCGTGGCTCGACGGCCACGGCCTGACCTTCGACACAGGGGATGCGGCGACGTTCCGTGCTAGCGTTCCACGGCTTATGACTGCCTGGAGCTGCAATGTCACGACTCGCTTCCGCCTGCCTGCTGGCCGGCATGATGACCGCTGCCTCGGTGGGAACCGCCGTGGCCGCTGAAGACACCGATCGCTACGCCTGGCTGGAGGACGTCACCGGCGACAAGCCGCTGTCCTGGGTCAAGGAGCAGAACGCCAAGTCCGAGGCGCGCCTGGCGCAGACCCCGGCCTTCAAGCAGATGGAGACCAGCATCCGCGAAGTGCTCGACTCCGACGCCAAGATTCCCGGCGTGCAGAAGATCGGCGATTACTACTACAACTTCTGGAAGGACCAGCAGCACGAGCGCGGCCTGTGGCGCCGCACCACGCTGGCCGAGTACCGCAAGGCCTCGCCGCAGTGGGAAACCGTGCTCGACCTGGACGCGCTGAACAAGGCCGAGGGTGAGAACTGGGTCTGGCACGGTGCCGACTGCCTGCGCCCGGACTACAGCCGCTGCCTGATCGCGCTGTCGCGCGGTGGTGCCGATGCCGACGTCACCCGCGAGTTCGATCTGGCCAACAAGACCTGGATCAAGGATGGCTTCTTCCGTCCGGAATCGAAGGGTGGCCTGAACTGGATCGATCGCGACACGGTGTTCGTCTACACCGACTTCGGTGCCGGCTCGATGACCACCTCCGGCTACCCGCGCATGGCCAAGCTGTGGAAGCGCGGCACGCCGATGGCCTCGGCCAGCGTGGTCTATGAAGGCAAGCCGGAAGACATGTACATCGCGGCGATGCACGATGACACCCCGGGCTTCGAGCGCAACCTTGTCAGCCGTACCCTGGCCTTCTACAACAACGAGCTCTACCTGCGCGGCGACGATGGCACGCTGACCAAGATCGACGCGCCGAACTCGGCCGAGAAGGGCCTGCACAAGCAGTGGCTGACCCTGGAACTGCGTGATCCGTGGACCGTCGGCGGCAAGACCTACGCGTCCGGCTCGCTGCTGGCGACCAGGCTGGACGACTTCCTGGCCGGCAAGCGCGACTTCGAGGTGCTGTTCACCCCGACCGCGACCACCTCGCTGGCCAGCGCCACCTGGACCAGGAGCCACCTGGTGCTGAACGTGCTGGACGACGTCAAGAACCGCTTGTCGGTGCTGACCCCTGGCGCCAATGGCTGGCAGACCAGCCGCTTCGTTGGCGCGCCGGCCTTCGGCACGCTGGGCGTGGCGGCGGTGGACAGCAATGACAGCGACGCGGTGTGGCTGACCGCCACCGATTACCTGACCCCGACCACGCTGGCGCTGGCCGAGATCGGCCAGGCACCGGAAACGCTGAAGACCATGCCGGCCTTCTTCGATGCCAAGGGCAAGGTGATCGAGCAGCACTTCGCCACCAGCAAGGATGGCACCCGCGTGCCGTACTTCGTGGTGCACGACAAGGCGATGAAGCTCGATGGTTCCAACCCGACCCTGCTGTACGGCTACGGCGGCTTCGAGATCTCGCTGACCCCGAGCTATTCCGGTGGCATGGGCCGCGCCTGGCTGGACAAGGGCGGCGTGTACGTGGTCGCCAACATCCGCGGCGGTGGCGAGTATGGCCCGCGCTGGCACCAGGCGGCGCTGAAGCAGAACCGCCACAAGGCCTATGAAGACATGGCCGCGGTGGCACGCGATCTGGTCAAGCGCAAGATCACCACCGCCAAGCACCTGGGCGTGCAGGGCGGCAGCAACGGTGGCCTGCTGACCGGCAACATGCTCACCCAGTACCCGGAACTGTTCGGTGCGGTGGTGGTGCAGGTGCCGCTGCTGGACATGAAGCGCTACAGCCACCTGCTGGCCGGCGCCTCGTGGATGGCCGAGTACGGCAATCCGGACACCAGCGACTGGAACTTCATCAAGACCTTCTCGCCGTACCACCTGTTCGATGCGAAGAAGAACTACCCGCCGGTGCTGTTCACCACCTCCACCCGCGATGACCGCGTGCACCCGGGCCATGCCCGCAAGATGGCGGCGAAGATGATCGACGCCGGCAAGGACGTGACCTACTACGAGAACATCGAAGGCGGTCACGGCGGTGCAGCCAACAACGCGCAGGCCGCACACATGTCGGCGCTGGCCTACAGCTTCCTGTGGGAACGCCTCGGCGGTAAGTAAGCAGAACGGAAAACGCCGCCCCAGGGCGGCGTTTTTCGTTGCCGGCGCTACCGGAAATGCTTCAACCCGCGCGCAATCCGCGCCACCGCCTCCTGCAACCGAGGCACTTCCTGCGTATACGCCAACCGCACATGCTGGTTCGCACGATGGAAGCCGAAATCCAGGCCCGGGGTGAACGCCACGTGCTCTGTTTCCAGGAAGTGCGCGCAGAATGCCTGCGCGTCGTCGGTGAAGGCGCTGACATCGGCGTAAAGATAGAACGCACCCTGCGGTTCCACCTCGATGCGGAATCCCAGCTCGCGCAACGCGGGCAGCAGGAAATCGCGGCGCTGCCGGAACGCTTCGCGGCGCTGTTCAAAGATCGCCATCGCTTCTTCGCTGAAACACGCCAGCGCCGCATGCTGGGCAATGCTCGATGCGCTGATGTACAGGTTCTGCGCCAGTTTCTCCAGGTCGGGCACGGCCGCCGGCGGTGCCACCAACCAACCCAGCCGCCAGCCGGTCATGCCGAAGTACTTGGAGAAGCTGTTCAGCACGAACGCGCTGTCATCCACCTGCAGCACGCTGGGCGCATCCAGTCCATAGGTCAGGCCGTGATAGATCTCGTCCACCACCAGGTGGCCGCCGCGCGCGTGCAGCGTCTGCGACAAGGTCGCCAGTTCGTCGGCCGACAGCACGGTGCCGGTCGGGTTGGCCGGCGAGGCCACCAGCGCGCCCACGCTGTCGGCGTTCCAGTGCTGTTCGATCAGCGACGGAGTGAGTTGATAGGCCGTCTCCGGCCCGACCGGCACCAGCTGCGCGCCGCCTTCGACCAGGCGCAGGAAGTGGCGGTTGCAGGGGTAGCCGGGGTCGGCCAGCAGCCAGTGGCGGCCGGGATCGACCAGCAGGCTGCTGGCCAGCAGCAGCGCGCCGGAGCCGCCGGGGGTGACCAGGATGCGTTCGGGGTCGATGTCCAGCCCGTAGTGGCTGCGATAGAAGCCGCTGATGGCCTGGCGCAGGGCCGGCAGCCCGCGTGCGGCGGTGTAGCGGGTATGGCCGGCGCCCAGTGCAGCCTGGCCGGCGCGCACGATGGGTTCGGCGGTGGTGAAGTCCGGTTCACCGATTTCCAGGTGGATCACATCGTGGCCGGCCTGTTCCAGCGCCTGCGCGCGGGCCAGCAGTGACATCACGTGGAACGGGGCGATTTCATGGCTGCGCCGGCTGTAGCCCGGCGTGTGGGGCAGGGTACTCATGCAGCCCATGGTACGCCGGTCGGCATGACCCATGACGATCCGCAGGGTTGCCGCTTGGCCGCGATTGGGGTCAGATCCCTCTTCGGGAAAAGGGATCTGACCCCGTCGAAGACCATTGCATTGATGCGCCTGGAGCCTTATTTCATGAAATCCCCCCTCTGCCTGTTGCTCGCGAGCCTGATGACCACGACCGCTACCGCCGCCACGCCGCCCGTTCCGCCGGATGCCGCCAAGCACCCGCATGTGGTCAAGGCGCCGTTCGGTGCGACCCGTAACGACGACTACTACTGGCTGCGCGACGACAAGCGCGAGAACAAGGACATGCTGGCCTACCTGCAGGCCGAGAATGCCTACGCCGACCAGCTGCTGGCGCCGCTCAAGCCGCTGGAGGACACGCTGTACAAGGAGATCGTCGGCCGCATCAAGCAGGACGATTCCAGCGTGCCGGCGCGCGAGCGCGGCTACTGGTACTACAGCCGCTTCGAGACCGGCCAGGACTACCCCATCCATGCGCGCCGCAAGGGCAGCATGGACGCGGCCGAAGAGATCCTGCTGGACGTCAACGCGATGGCCGCCGGCAAGGGCTATTTCAACGTCGGCTCGATGGAAGTCAGCCAGGACAACCAGCTGCTGGCCTGGGCCGATGATGACGTTGGCCGCCGCCAGTACACGATCCGCTTCAAGGACCTGCGCAGCGGCCAGGTGCTGCCCGATGTGATCACCGGCAGTTCCGGCGACCTGGTCTGGGCCGACGACAACCGCACCGTGCTGTACGTGGAAAACGACCCGGAAACGCTGCTGACCGTGCGCGTCAAGAAGCACGTGCTGGGCACCCCGGCCAGCGCTGACACCGTCGTCTACGAAGAGAAGGACGACAGCTTCTACATGGGCATCGGCCGCACCCGCGACGATCGCTTCATCACCATCGGCGTACACAGCACGGTGTCTTCGGAAGAGCGCTATGCGCCGGCCAGCGACCCGACCACGTTCACCGTGCTGGCGCCGCGCCAGCGCGATGTGGAGTACGACGCCGACCACTACGATGGCCGCTGGGTGATCCGTACCAACGACGGTGCGAAGAACTTCAAGCTGGTCACCGCACCGACCGACGCGACCTCGCGCGCGCAATGGAAGGACTGGATCGCGCACGACAATGCAGTGTTCATCGAAGGCTTCGAGCTGTTCGACAACTACACCGCCATCGCCGAACGTTCCGAAGGCCTGGAACGCATCCGCCTGCTGTTCAAGGACGGCCGCAGCGACTACGTGAAGGCCGATGAGCCGGCGTACTCGATGGGCCTGGGCGACAACACCGAGGCCGATACGCCGTGGCTGCGCTACGTCTATACCTCGATGACCACCCCGACCACGGTGTTCGAACTGAATACCGCCACCGGCGAGCGCCGCCAGCTGAAGGTGCAGCCGGTGATCGGCTATGACGCCAGCAAGTACGAAACCGACCGCGTCTGGATCACCGCGCGCGATGGCGTGAAGGTGCCGGTGTCGCTGGTCTACCGCAAGGGCTACCAGAAGGATGGCAAGGGCGCGCTGTTCCAGTACGCCTATGGCAGCTACGGCATGTCGATGGACCCGTATTTCAACCAGACTGCGGTGAGCCTGCTCGACCGCGGCGTGGTGTATGCCATCGCGCATATCCGCGGTGGCCAGGAAATGGGCCGTGACTGGTACGAGAACGGCAAGCTGCTGCACAAGCAGAACACCTTCAACGACTTCATCGACGTCACCCGTGGCCTGGTGGCGCAGGGCTGGGCGGCGAAGGACCGCGTCGCTGCGTCCGGCGGCAGCGCCGGTGGCCTGTTGATGGGCGCGGTGGCCAACCAGGCGCCGCAGGATTACCGGGTGATGGTGGCGCAGGTACCGTTCGTCGATGTGGTCACTACCATGCTCGACCCCACCATTCCGCTGACCACCAACGAGTACGACGAGTGGGGCAACCCGGAACAGAAGCCGTACTACGACTACATGCTGTCCTACTCGCCCTACGACAACGTAAAGAAGCAGGCCTACCCGGCACTGTTCGTGGGCACCGGCCTGTGGGATTCGCAGGTGCAGTACTGGGAGCCGGCCAAGTGGGTGGCCAAGCTGCGTGACGACAACACCGGCCATTACCCGATCCTGTTCCGCACCAACATGGAAGCCGGTCACGGCGGCAAGTCCGGGCGCTTCCAGCGCTACCGCGAGTTGTCCGAGTCGTATGCGTTCGTGCTGCAGCAGCTGGGCATCGCCCAGCCGTGATGGCGACAGGGTGCCGGGCATTGCCTGGCACCCTGAACCGGTATCCTTGCGGCCATGAGCCCACCTGATCCCGTCACCCGCGATGCCGCCACGCCGCCGCGCGTGGTGCGTTTCCGCTGGGCCTGGTGGCTGCTGGCCTACGTCAGCCTGGGCACCGGCATCGTCGGCATCTTCGTGCCGGGCCTTCCCACCACCGTATTCATCCTGATCTCGGCCTGGGCCGCCTCGCGTGGTTCCGAACGACTGCACAACTGGCTGCTGCAGCATCCGCGCTTCGGCCCGGCCATCGCCAACTGGCAGGCGCATGGCGCGGTCAGCCGCTACGGCAAGTGGATGGCCACGATCACCATGGCCGTGTGCGCCGGCATCATGCTGTGGTGCGTGCCGATTGCCTGGGTGAAGTGGTTCTCGATCAGCAGCATGACGGTGGTGGCGATCTGGCTGTGGACCCGGCCGCTGCCGCCGCCGGAGCGGTAGTGCCGGCCGCTGGCCGGCAACCCGATCCCCTGCACCAACCGCTCAGCCACCAATGGCTATACTCGGGGCATGAAGATCCCCCATCGAAATGTCCTCCTGATTCCGCTGGCAGCGGCCTCGCTGCTGTTCCTTGCCGCCTGCGGCAACAAGGGTCCGCTGGTACTGCCGCAGAAGCCGGTGCCGGTGGAAGAAGCCGTTGAACCGGCGGCCGAGCCCGCCACCGAGGCGCCCCCGGCGCAGACCGAAGGCACCAGCACCCCGGCTACGACCGCGGAGCCGGCACCGCAACCGACGCCGGCGCCGGCGAAGAAGGCGGGCGGCGGGAATGAGTAAGAGCGGTTCCACGGCCCTGCGCTTCAGCAAGATGCACGGCGCAGGCAATGATTTCGTAGTGATCGACCTGCGCGACGGCACCCCGCCGCCGACGCCGGAACTGGCCGCGCGCCTGGCCGACCGCCATACCGGTGTGGGCTGCGACCAGATCCTGACCATTGAAGCGCCGCGCGCGGAGGGCTCGGTCGCCTCCTACCGCATCTGGAATGCCGATGGCTCCAATTCCGAACAGTGCGGCAACGGCGCGCGCTGCATCGCCGCCTGGCTGGTGCGCGAGGGCAGTGCACAGGGCGATGCCTTCGTCATCGACAGTCCGCTGGCCAGCCATGAAGTGAAGGTGCTGGGCGGGGGGCAGTTCGCGGTGACCATGGGTGTGCCCGCGTTCGAGCCGGCCAATGTGCCGTTGATGGGCTTCGCCCATGCGCGCGAGGAATACCTGCTGCCGCTGCAGGGCGAGAGCGTGCGCTTCGCCGCGGTGTCGATGGGCAACCCGCATGCGGTGATCGAGGTGGGCCTGATCGACGCTGCACCGGTCGAGCGCGTCGGAGCGCTGCTGCAGCAGCATGCGTCGTTCCCGCGCTCGGTGAATGTGGGCTTCGCCCAGGTGATGGGCCCGGAACATGCGCGCCTGCGCGTGTTCGAGCGCGGTGTCGGCGAAACTCTGGCCTGTGGCAGTGGCGCCTGCGCCGCTGCGGTGACCCTGATGCAGCGCGGCCGCTTGCAGCGCGATGCACGCATCAGCCTGCCCGGTGGCGACCTGCGCATCCAGTGGCCGGGCGATGGGCAGCCGGTGGTGATGGCCGGCCCGACCGCATTCGTCTTCGAAGGGGAGTGGATCGCATGACCGAAACCGTCGACAAGCTCGGTGCCCACGAAGTCGCTGCCTGGTTGCGGCGTCATCCGGGGTTCCTCAAGCAGTTCCCGGACCTGGCATTGACCCTGGTGGTGCCACGCGATGACGGCCCGACCGCGTCGCTGGCCAGCTACCAGCTGGAAGTGCTGCGCGAGAAGAACCGCGAGCTGGCACGACGGTTGGCCGACCTGGGCGCGACCGCCCAGGTCAACGAGCGGCTGGCGGTGCGCACGCATCAGCTGACCCTGGCGCTGATGAAGCAGGACAACGCCGCCGACACCCTGCGCGCGATGGCCGCCTCGCTGCAGGAAGACTTTGCCGGTGACCTGGTGCGGCTGGTGGTGCACGCGCCGGTGGCCGGGCTGGAACAGGCCGATTGGCTGCAGGTGATTGCCGCCGATGATCCGCAGCTGGCGCCTTTCCGCGATTGCCTGAAGGACGGTGAGCCGATCTGCGGCCGCCTGCAGGCGGAAAAGAACACGGTGCTGTACGGCGCGCGCAGCGAGGAAGTGCAGACCACCGCACTGCTGCCGCTGCCGGGCGTCGGCCTGATCGCGGTCGGCAGCCACGACCCGAACCGCTTCTATCCGGGCATGGGCACCTTGTTCCTGCGCATGATGGGCGACGCCCTGGCCACTGGCCTGAAGCGCTTCGCGGGCTGAGCAGGACCCGACGGCGATGAGCGCGGTACAGGCCTTCCTGCAGCACCTGCAGGTGGAACGGCGGATGTCGGTACATACGCTCGACGCCTACCGCCGCGACCTGGAGGCGCTGTCGCTGTGGGCCGAGCCGCGTGGTGTGGCGGTGGAGGCACTGGACGCCGACGCGTTGCGCCAGTTCGTGGCCGATGAGCACCGGCGCGGTCTGTCGGCCAAGAGCCTTCAACGCCGTTTGTCGGCCTGCCGAAGCTTCTATGCGTGGCTGCTCAAGCATGGCCGCATCGAAGTGAGTCCGGCCGCGACGCTGAAGGCACCGCGCGCACCGCGCCGTTTGCCGCAGGTGCTCGATGCCGACGAAGCCGTGCAGCTGGTCGAGCTGGAACCGGAAGGTGAGCTCGGCCGCCGTGACCGCGCGCTGCTGGAGCTGTTCTATTCCTCCGGCCTGCGCCTGAGCGAAGTCTGCGCGCTGACCTGGCGCGACCTGGATTTCGCCAGTGGCCTGGTCAACGTGATGGGCAAGGGCAACCGCCAGCGCCGCGTACCGTTCGGGCGGCCGGCACGCGAAGCGCTGCAGGCGTGGCGTGCGGAAAGCGGTGGTGGTCCGGCCTCGCCGGTGTTCCCCGGCCGCAACGGGCCGATCAGCCAGCGCGCGGTGCAGATCCGCATCCGCCAGCTGGCGCAGCGCCAGGGCCTGTTCAAGCACGTACACCCGCACATGCTGCGGCACAGTTTTGCCAGCCATATCCTGGAATCGTCCGGTGATCTGCGCGGCGTGCAGGAGCTGCTCGGCCACGCCGACATCGCCACCACCCAGATCTATACCCATCTCGATTTCCAGCACCTGGCCAAGGTCTACGACGCCGCGCACCCGCGCGCCAAGCGCCGCAGAAGCAACGAGGGCAGCGGAGAAAGCTGAACGTTGCCCCTGCGGCAGCCGGTCGCAGGTGGCTTGAAGGGCGCAGGGCAGTCCCCACCTCTGGTTCTGTCACCCCGGAGGCATCATGGACCCCAGTCAGAACCCCAACGTTTTCCACGCCACCACCATCGTCTGCGTCCGTCGCGGCGAGCACGTGGCCATTGCCGGCGACGGCCAGGTCACGCTGGGCCACACCGTGATGAAGGGCAATGCGCGCAAGGTGCGCCGCCTTGGCCGTGACGGCCAGGTGCTGGCCGGCTTTGCCGGTGCCGCCGCCGATGCCTTCACCCTGTTCGAGCTGTTCGAGGCCAAGCTGGAGAAGCACGGCCAGCTGCAGCGCGCCGCGGTCGAACTGGCCAAGGATTGGCGCACCGAGCGCCGCTTGGGCAAGCTCGAAGCCCTGTTGGCGGTAGCCGACAAGGAAACCTCGCTGATCATCAGCGGCACCGGCGATGTGATCGAGCCGGAGGACGGCATCATCGCCATCGGTTCCGGTGGTTCGTATGCCCTGTCGGCCGCCCGCGCGCTGATGGCGCACACCGAACTGGATGCACGCACCATCGCCAGCGAAGCGATCGGCATCGCCGGCGACATCTGCATCTACACCAACCGCAACGTGGTGGTCGAGGAGCTGTAACGCCTCCCGATCCGCCGGGCATGTCCCGGCGCTACCGACAACGAATCCGTGAGCACATCCATGTCGAAGATCGAAGTTTCCTCCGCCACCATGACCCCGCGCGAGATCGTGCAGGAGCTGGACCGGCACATCGTCGGCCAGCACGACGCCAAGCGCGCGGTGGCCATCGCCCTGCGCAACCGCTGGCGCCGCATGCAGCTGCCGGCCGAACTGCGCAATGAAGTGATGCCGAAGAACATCCTGATGATCGGCCCCACCGGCGTCGGCAAGACCGAGATCGCGCGGCGCCTGGCCACGCTGGCCAACGCGCCGTTCGTGAAGGTCGAAGCTACGCGCTTCACCGAAGTCGGCTACGTCGGCAAGGACGTCGAGCAGATCATCCGCGACCTGGCTGATACCGCAGTGAAGCTCTATCGCGAACAGGCCAAGGTGCGCGTGCGTACCCAGGCCGAAGAGCGCGCCGAAGACCGCATCCTCGATGCGCTGCTGCCGCGCCGCAGCGGCGGCATCGGTTTCGATCCGGAAGTGGCGCGCAACGAGCCGTCGGCGCAGGACAACGAGACCCGCATCAAGTTCCGCAAGATGCTGCGCAATGGCGAACTGGACGAGCGCGAGATCGAGCTCGACCTGGCCGCGAACGTGAGCATGGACATCATGACCCCGCCGGGCATGGAGGAAATGGGGCAGCAGCTTAAGTCGATGTTCGCCAACCTCGGTGGCGGCGCCAAGGCGCACAAGCGCACGCTGACCATCAGGGCCGCACGCCCGCTGCTGGTGGAAGAAGAGGCCGGCAAGCTGGTCAACGAGGACGACATTCGCACTGCGGCGATCGAAGCCTGCGAGCAGCACGGCATCGTGTTCATCGACGAGATCGACAAGGTCGCCAAGCGTGGTGACAACGTGGGTGGTGGCGATGTGTCGCGCGAAGGCGTGCAGCGCGACCTGCTGCCGCTGGTGGAAGGTTCCAACGTGTCGACCAAGTACGGCACGATCAAGACCGACCACATCCTGTTCATCGCCTCTGGTGCGTTCCACCTGGCCAAGCCCAGCGACCTGATTCCGGAACTGCAGGGTCGTTTCCCGATCCGCGTGGAGCTGGGCGCGTTGAGCAAGGGCGACTTCGTGCGCATCCTGACCGAACCGAAGGCCGCGCTCACCAAGCAGTACGAAGCGCTGCTGGCCACCGAAGGCGTCAAGGTCAGCTTCACCGCCGATGCCATCGAGCGCCTGGCCGAGATCGCCTTCCAGGTGAACGAGCGCCAGGAAAACATCGGTGCGCGCCGCCTGCACACCGTGCTGGAGCGCCTGCTGGATTCGCTCAGCTATGAGGCGCCGGACCGCGATGGCGAAACCCTGGCGATCGACAGCGCCTACGTCGACGCGCACCTGGGTGAGCTGGTACAGGACCCGGACCTGAGCCGCTACATCCTGTAATGCAGAAGGCCGCCGAAAGGCGGCCTTCTTGTTTGAGGGGTCGGATCCCTCGCCCTGGCGAGGGCCCTGACCCCGGTGCCCTCACGCTTCCGGCAGTGGCTCGGGCACCGTGCCCGGCACGAACACGCCGTCCTTCACGTAGGCGGCCAGAGTCATGTCCAGCGCGAGCATGCCGTCGCGCTTGAGGTCCATCAGGTCCGGCTCGACCATCGCGCCGTGCAGCACGCCCAGGATCGTCGCGTGCAGCATGCGCGCAGCGATCTTCGGGTCGGCACCGTCGCGCAGCTGGCCCAGGTCGCCTGCGCGGCGCAGGGCGCGCTCCATCCGCTCCAGCGCATCGCGGAACCCCGCCTGCTGCAGTTCGGTCAGCACCTTGGTATCGGCCGAGGCATCGCTTCGCAGCATGATTTCCATGGTCTTGCGCAGGCGCTCATCCTCGGACAGCTCGATGAACGAGTGGATCATCACCGCGCGCAGGTCATGCACCGGCGTGTCGCGCTGGTCGCTGGCGGTGCGCTCCAGTTCCTGCATGAAAGGCAGGTGCACGCGCTCGACGATCGCGGCCAGCACCTCGCCCTTGTTCTTGAAGTGCCAGTAGACCGCGCCGCGGGTATAGCCGGCGCGGGCACCGATCATCTCCAGCGTGGTACGGGCCACGCCGTGTTCATGGAAGCAGGCTTCGGCGGCGTCAAGGATGCCTTCCCGGGTTGCCTGGGTGTCCTCTTTGGTCTTACGGGCCATGGGTGGGTACGAGTGCGGGTGAAACGTGGCTGAATTGTACCGGTTTACAAACAAACACGCATGTATGTATATTTCCGTCCCATCATTCCCGCCGTGTGCGTGGCAGGCCGTTGCCGGCTGCTGCTCCCCGCCGGTGAGCGTTGCCTGCTGGCGCTTTCGGCCCGTATCAGCGCGTTTTGAGATTCCTTCCCCTGAGAGCCTTTCCGTCATGTTGCTGAGCCGAATCCGACCCATCGCGCTGTCGCTGGCCATCGCCGCGGCCGTGGCTGCCTGCGGCGGCCAACCCCAGGCCCCCGAGCAGGGCCCGGGCGACGTCACCGTGGTCACGCTGAAGTCCGAGACCGTGGGCCTGACCCGCGAACTGCCGGGCCGCACCAACGCCTTCCTGGTCGCCGAAGTGCGCCCGCAGGTCAACGGTATCGTCGCCAAGCGCCTGTTCACCGAAGGCGGCATGGTCAAGGCCGGCGAGCCGCTGTACCAGATCGAGGACGCCAGCTACCGCGCTCAGGCCAACAGCGCCCGTGCCCAGCTGGCCCGCGCCGAAGCCACCGCCAATGCCGCCCGCCTGAGCGCCAAGCGCATCACCGAGCTGGCCAAGGTCGATGCGGTCAGCCAGCAGGATCTGGAAAACGCCGTGGCTGCGCAGAAGCAGGCCGAGGCCGACGTCGGCGCCGCCAAGGCCTCGCTGGATGCGGCCAACGTCACCCTCGGCTACGCCCGCATCACCGCGCCGATCAGCGGCCGCATCGGCAAGTCCAGCGTCACCCAGGGTGCGCTGGTCAGCGCAGGCCAGGCCACGGCACTGGCCACCGTGCAGCAGCTGGACCCGATCTATGTCGACCTGACCCAGTCCTCGGCCGAGCTGCTGCAGCTGCGCCGTGAACTGGCCGCCGGTCGCCTGCAGGACAACCAGACGCTGCCGGTCAGCATCCTGATGGAAGATGGCAGCACCTTCGAGCACAAGGGCTCGCTGGAGTTCTCCGAAGTCAGCGTCGATCCAGCCACCGGCAGCTTCGCGCTGCGCGTGAAGGTGGACAACCCGGACGGCCTGCTGATGCCGGGCATGTACGTTCGTGCGGTGATCGGCGGCGGCGTGCGCAGCGACGCCGTGCTGGTACCGATGCAGGGCATCGCGCGCGATCCGAAGGGCGACACCACCGCGATGGTGGTCGGCAAGGACAACAAGGTCGAAGTGCGCCCGGTCAAGGTCAGCCGCACGGTCGGCGACAAGTGGCTGGTCGAGGACGGCCTGAAGGCCGGCGACAAGGTCATCGTCGAAGGCCTGCAGAAGATCGGCCCTGGCATGCCGGTCAAGGCCACCGAGAAGGGCACAGCACCGGCCAAGCCGGCTGCCGCCGCCCAGCCTGCCGCCCCGGCCGGCGACGCGAAGTAAGCGGAGAACCCCATGGCACGCTTTTTCATCGATCGACCCATCTTCGCGTGGGTCATCGCCATCATCATCATGCTCGCCGGCGGCCTGGCCCTGTTCAAGCTGCCGGTCTCGATGTACCCCAACGTCGCGCCGCCGGCGGTGGAAATCAGCGCCACCTACCCGGGTGCATCGGCCAAGGTGGTCGAGGACTCGGTGACGCAGATCATCGAGCAGAACATGAAGGGCCTTGATGGCCTGATCTACTTCTCCTCCAACAGCTCGTCCAACGGCCAGGCCACCATTACCCTGACCTTCGAGAGCGGCACCAACCCGGACATCGCCCAGGTGCAGGTGCAGAACAAGCTGCAGCTGGCCATGCCGCTGCTGCCGCAGGAAGTGCAGCGGCAGGGCATCAACGTGGCCAAGTCCAGCTCGGGCTTCCTGAACGTCATCGCGTTCGTGTCCGAGGACGGCAGCATGGACGCCAACGACATCGCCGACTATGTCGGTTCCAATGTCGTTGATCGTCTGAGCCGCGTGCCGGGCGTGGGCAACATCCAGGTGTTCGGTGGCAAGTACGCCATGCGTATCTGGCTGGACCCGAACAAGCTGCACACCTACGGGCTGTCGGTTGCGGAAGTGACCGCAGCGGTGAAGGCCCAGAACGCGCAGGTGGCGATCGGTCAGCTCGGCGGTGCGCCGTCGGTGAAGGGCCAGCAGCTCAACGCCACCATCAACGCGCAGTCGCGCCTGCAGACCCCCGAACAGTTCCGCAACATCATCGTGCGCGGTGCGCAGGACGGTGCCGAGTTGCGCCTGGGTGACGTGGCCCGCGTCGAGCTGGGTGCCGAATCCTACGACTTCGTCACCCGCTACAACGGCCAGCCGGCCAGCGGCCTGGCAGTCACTCTGGCCACCGGCGCCAACGCGCTGGATACCGCCGCCGGCGTGGACGCCGCGCTGGAAGACATGAAGAGCTTCTTCCCGGCCGGGCTGAAAGCGGAGATTCCATACGACACCACGCCGTTCGTGCGCGTGTCGATCAAGGGCGTGGTGCAGACCCTGATCGAAGCGATCGTGCTGGTGTTCGTGGTGATGTACCTGTTCCTGCAGAACTTCCGCGCCACCCTGATCCCGACCATCGCCGTACCGGTGGTGCTGCTGGGTACCTTCGGCGTGCTGGCCATGCTCGGCTTCTCGGTGAACATGCTGACCATGTTCGCGATGGTGCTGGCCATCGGTCTGCTGGTGGACGATGCCATCGTGGTGGTGGAGAACGTCGAGCGCATCATGTCCGAGGAAGGACTGTCGCCGCTGGAGGCCACCCGCAAGTCGATGGGCCAGATCACCGGCGCGCTGGTGGGCATCGGCCTGGTACTGTCGGCGGTGTTCGTGCCGATGGCCTTCATGAGCGGCTCCACCGGCGTGATCTACCGGCAGTTCTCGGCCACGATCGTCTCGGCGATGGCGTTGTCGGTGCTGGTGGCGATCGTGCTGACCCCGGCGCTGTGTGCGACCATGCTCAAGCCGCTGAAGAAGGGCGAGCACCACGTCGCCCACCGTGGCCTGGCCGGTCGCTTCTTCAACGGCTTCAACCGCGGCTTTGACCGCACCAGCGAAAGCTACCAGCGCGGCGTGCGCGGCATCATCCACCGTCCGTGGCGGTTCATGGGCATCGTGGCGGCGCTGTTCGTGCTGATGGGCGTGCTGTTCGTGCGCCTGCCCAGCTCGTTCCTGCCCAACGAAGACCAGGGCGTGCTGATGGCGCTGGTGCAGGCACCGGTCGGTGCCACCCAGGAACGCACGCTCGAGTCGATCCAGGCACTGGAAAACCACTTCCTGCAGAACGAAAAGGATGCGGTGGATTCGGTGTTCTCGGTGCAGGGCTTCAGCTTCGCCGGCATGGGCCAGAACGCGGGTATGGCCTTCGTCAAGCTCAAGGACTGGAGCGAGCGTGACGCCGACAACGGCGTGATGCCGATCACCGGTCGCGCGATGGCGGCGCTGGGCCAGATCAAGGATGCCTTCATCTTCGCCTTCCCGCCGCCGGCCATTCCGGAGCTGGGTACCGCTTCGGGTTACACCTTCTTCCTGAAGGACAACAGTGGCCAGGGGCACGAGGCGCTGGTGGCTGCGCGCAACCAGCTGCTCGGCCTCGCCGCCGGCAGCAAGAAGCTGGCCAACGTGCGCCCGAACGGCCAGGAAGACACGCCGCAGTTCCGTATCGATATCGATGCGGCCAAGGCGACCTCGCTGGGGCTGTCGATCGACCAGATCAACGGCACCCTGGCCGCCGCGTGGGGCAGCTCGTACATCGATGACTTCGTCGATCGCGGCCGCGTCAAGCGCGTGTTCGTGCAGGCCGACCAGCCGTTCCGCATGGTGCCGGAGGACTTCGATCTCTGGTCGGTGAAGAACGACAAGGGCGAGATGGTGCCGTTCAGTGCGTTCGCCAGCAAGCGCTGGGACTACGGTTCGCCGCGCCTGGAACGCTACAACGGTGTGTCGGCGATGGAAATCCAGGGCGAACCGGCCCCGGGTGTCGCCTCCGGTGATGCCATGGCCGAGATCGAACAGCTGGCCAAGCAGCTGCCGGCAGGCTTCGGCATCGAGTGGACGGCGATGTCCTACCAGGAACGCCAGGCCGGCTCGCAGACGCCGCTGCTGTACACGCTGTCGCTGATGATCGTGTTCCTGTGCCTGGCCGCGATGTACGAAAGCTGGAGCGTGCCGACCGCGGTGCTGCTGGCCGCTCCGCTGGGTATTCTCGGCGCGGTGCTGGCCAACACCTTCAAGGGCCTGGAACGCGACATCTACTTCCAGGTGGCCATGCTGACCACGGTGGGCCTGACCAGCAAGAACGCGATCCTGATCGTCGAGTTCGCCAAGGAAAACCTGGAGAAGGGCGCTGGCCTGATCGAATCGATCATGCATGCCGTGCGCGACCGCCTGCGTCCGATCGTGATGACCTCGCTGGCCTTCGGCATGGGCGTGGTTCCGCTGGCGATCTCCACCGGTGCCGGCTCCGGTGCCAAGCAGGCGATCGGCACCGGCGTGCTCGGCGGCATGATCGTCGGCACCGTGCTCGGCGTGTTCTTCGTGCCGCTGTTCTTCGTGGTGGTGCAGCGCGTGTTCAAGCGCAAATCCACGACGTAATCGAAACGGTCGCGCCGGCCCCGGGCTGGCGTTATCGAAACGGTAGTGCCGGCCGCTGGCCGGCATCACCTCCTGCCTTCCGGCAGTACCGATGGAAGTCATTCCCATGAAAAGTGCATCCCTGTTCCTTTCCATCACCGCCGCGCTTGCGCTGGCCGGCTGCTCCACCCTGGTGCCGAAAGACACCGCCGTCGCCCCGGCGATTCCGGCGCAGTGGCCGGCTGTAGCTGCGCAGGGCCAGGTGGCCGATGTCGCCACCGTCGGCTGGCGCGACTTCTTCACCGATGCGCGCCTGCAGCAGGTGATCGACCAGTCGCTGCAGAACAATCGCGATCTGCGCGTGGCCGTGCTCAATGTCGAGCGCGCGCGTGGCCAGTACCGCGTGCAGCGCGCCGACCGTGTGCCCGGCGTGGCAGTGACCGGCCAGATGCAGCGGCAGGGCACCGACGCCGGGGTCACCGAGCAGTTCAGCGCCGGTGTCGGCGTGGCCGAGTTCGAGCTGGACCTGTTCGGTCGCGTGCGCAACCTCAGCGAGGCCGCTCTGCAGCAGTATTTCGCCGTGGCCGCCAACCGCCGCAACGCGCAGCTGAGCCTGGTGGCCGAGACCGCCACCGCGTGGCTGACCTACGGGGCCGACGCGCAGCAGCTGAAGATCGCCGAGGCCACGCTGAAGACCTACGAGGACTCGCTGCGCCTGGCCGAAGCCCGCCACGAACGCGGTGGCAGTTCAGCGCTGGAGCTGACCCAGACCCGCACGCTGGTGGAAACCGCGCGCACGGATGCCGCGCGCCTGCGCGGGCAACTGGCCCAGGACCGCAATGCGCTGGCCCTGCTGGCCGGTGGCCAGCTCGACCCGGCGCTGCTGCCCGACAACATCGAGCCGCAACTGCTGGCGTTGGCACCGCCGCCGGCTGGCCTGCCCAGCGACGTGCTGCTGCAGCGCCCGGACATCATGGCCGCCGAACACCAGCTGCTGGCGGCCAACGCCAACATCGGTGCGGCGCGCGCGGCGTTCTTCCCGAGCATCTCGCTGACCGGCAGCATCGGCAGCGGCTCCAATGAACTGTCCAACCTGTTCGACAGCGGCACGCGCGTGTGGAGTTTCCTGCCGAAGATCACGTTGCCGATCTTCCAGGGCGGCAAGCTGCGCGCCAACCTGGCCATCGCCAACGCCGATCGTGATATCGCGCTGGCACAGTATGAGAAGGCGATCCAGGTCGGTTTCCGCGAGACCGCCGATGCACTCGCGTTGAACGTCAGCCTGGACGAGCAGGTGGGGGCCCAGGCGCGTCTGGTCGACGCGGCCGAGCAGGCCAACCGTCTGTCGCAGGCGCGTTACGACGCCGGCCTGGACAGCTTCGTGACCCTGCTCGATGCACGGCGTACCGCCTACAGCGCGCAGCAGACGCAGCTGCAGGCGAAGCTGGCGCAGCAGGCCAACCGCATCACCCTGTACAAGGTGCTGGGCGGCGGCTGGCACGAACGCGGGTAGTGCCGGCCGCTGGCTGGCAACGCGTTGGATCATCGGAGATCGCGCATCTGCCGGCCAGCGGCCGATACTACCGGCTGGTAGGTTTACACCGCTTCATCATCGCGCGGGGCCGCCCGGCAGGCGCGCACGCGATCCAGTGCGTCGCCGGCTTCGCGCGCCATGCGCTCGTACTCGGCGCGGATCTCCTCCAGCCGCTCCTCGTCCATCTCTTCCAGGTCCAGCAGCTCGTTGTTGGCTTCGGCAGTGGCCCGGATCAGCTCGTCCAGCTTGATCTGCATCGCCGCGGTATCTGCGTTCTGCGTGTGCTGGATCAGGAACACCATCAGGAAGGTGATGATGGTGGTGCCGGTATTGATCACCAGCTGCCAGGTGTCGTTGAAGTGGAACAGCGGGCCGGTCACGCCCCACACCACCACGATCGCCACCGCCGCCAGGAAGGTCCATGGCGAACCGGTGGCGCTTGCCGCCTTCTTGGCGATCGTGTTGAACAGGTTCCTTGCTTTCATCGCCGTCGTCCCACTCAGGTGACGAGGATGATCGGCAGTGCCTCGTGCAGACGCCGTGCAGTCCCGGGTGAGACTCAGGCGCGCAGGCGCGGGGCGTCCTGCAGGCGCACGCGGCTGGTCTGGTACACATGCTGCCAGCAGCGGTCGACGAACTCGCGTGCCTGGGCTTCGCTCAGCCGCGGCATGATCTGCAGCGCGTACTGGGTCTGGAACATCTCATCGCGCTGGGCATTGCTGGCGCGCGGTTGGGTAATCAGCGAATCGCAGGCGAACTTGATCCACGGCACGTAGGAACCGAACGAGTTGTGCGGCAGCGCGCCGTCGGCATGCTGGCGGCGCCAGTGGTCAAGTTCGGCGTCGACATTGATGACCGGGGGAATGGCGGGGACTTCAGCGTGCATGACGATCCAATCGGTTGAGGTGGATGGGAGTGGGGGGTGATCGCAGTGTGGCGTAGGCACCGGTGCATGCCGCGTCAGCGCGGCGTGCAGCCGGTGTTGCCATCGATCAGCTGGGCCTGCGGCACTGCGCCGAGCTCCTGGGCCATGTCGGCCATCGCGTTGCACAGCCGCACGTGATCGCGCGGGTGATCGCGGGTGACTTCCTCCTGCATGCCCTGGAACGCGCTCCAGAAGGCGGCGCTGCTGCGATACAGGACGAACTGCTGCATCAATCGTTCGCGGATGCCGGCCAGGGCCGGCTCGGGCAGGGGACAGACGGCGTGCGCGCACATGGGCTGGCTCCGCCGGGACAGGGGGCCCCGGTCACCTCACCGTAGGCGTCCCCGCTGGGCGGCATGTTAGCGGTGCGTGTGCAACGCCTGCAGATGACTGTGCGCTGGTGCACATCACCGGGCGAAGACGCTGCCGGCACAAGGCTGTGCCGGCGCTGAAGGGTTCATTAAGCGGATTCAACAGCACACTGCGCGGTGCTCATTCGCCGATGTCTTCGTTCCAGATCTCCGGATGCTGCGCAATGAAACCACCGAGCAGATCGACACATTCCTGGCTGTCCAGGTCGATCACGTTGACACCGTTGCCACGCAGCCAGTCGATGCCGCCCTGGAAGGTGCGCGATTCGCCCACCACCACGGTGCCGATGTTGAACTGGCGCACCAGGCCCGAGCAGTACCAGCACGGCGCCAGCGTGGTGACCATGATGGTGTCCTGGTAGCGGCGCTGGCGGCCGGCCTTGCGGAAGGCATCGGTTTCGCCGTGCACCGATGGGTCGCCTTCCTGCACGCGGCGGTTGTGGCCGCAGCCGAGCAGGCGGCCGTCGTTGTGGTACAGCGCCGCGCCGATAGGCACGCCGCCTTCGGCCAGGCCCTGGCGGGCTTCGGCAATGGCGGTCTGCAGCAGGGCCTGGTAGTCGGGCGTGGTGATCATGCGGGGCTCCGGTAAGTCGTGGCTGGCCATGATACGGGCAGGGGGTGCCGCTGGCTCCCGGCGGTGCGATAATCGGTCCATGAGCGAATCCCCCTACAAAGCCGGTACCACCCATTTCGGGTTCCGCGACGTCGCCGCCAAGGACAAGCAGAAGCTGGTCGGGCAGGTGTTCACCTCGGTCGCGCGCAACTACGACCTGATGAACGACCTGATGAGCCTGGGCGTGCACCGGGCGTGGAAGCGCTATTACGTGGCCACCGCGCAGGTGAAGCCGGGCGACCGCGTGCTCGACCTGGCCGGCGGCACCGGTGACATCGCCGCGCTGCTGAAGGAGCGCGTCGGCGCCGAGGGCTCGGTGGTGCTGGGCGACATCAACGCCGGCATGCTGTCGGTCGGCCGCGACCGCCTGACCAACCGCGGCCTGGTGCTCGGCCTGGACTACGTGCAGTGCAATGCCGAAGCCCTGCCGTTCCCGGACAACAGCTTCGATCTGGTCACCATCGCCTTCGGCCTGCGCAACGTGACCGACAAGGACGCCGGCCTGCGCGAGATGTACCGCGTGCTGAAGGTGGGCGGCCAGGCCCGCGTGCTGGAGTTCTCCGAGGTCACTGCCGACTGGTTCAAGCCGATCTACGACTTCCACTCGTTCAGGATCCTGCCGAAGCTGGGCAAGCTGTTTGCCAACGATTCGGACAGCTACCAGTACCTGGCCGAGAGCATCCGCAAGCACCCGCCGCAGGACGAACTGAAGGCGATGATGGGGCAGGCCGGGTTCGAGCGCTGCCACTACAAGAACCTGACCGGCGGCATCGTCTCGATCCACTCCGGCTACAAGCTGTAAGCCTTGCCGGGCGACGGGGTTGCCGGCCAGCGGCCGGCACCACCGGCGCTGTGCCCGCCATTACCCCGCACCGCGCAACGCCTGCGGGGCCGGACGGAGGTACCATTGGGGTTTGATCCCCGTAACGGTCCCGATTCATGCGTAATCCGCTGATCCTCCTTCCGCTGGCCGTGGCCCTGGCCGCCGGCTGCTCCCAGGAGGCGGCCGCGCCCGCCGCCGCTCCGACTGCCGAAAAGGCCCCTGCCGCCCCCGTGAACGCCGAGAACCGCAGCCACGACGAGAGCTCGTACGCCGAGCCGGACAAGGTCGTCATCAAGGACATCGCGCTGGATCTGAAGCTGGACTTCGACCAGAAGCAGATCGGCGGCACCGCCACCTACACCCTGGAATGGAAGCAGAAGGACGCCAAGCAGCTGGTGCTCGACACCCGCGAGCTGACCGTGTCCAAGGTCGAGGCCGTCGCCGCCGATGGCGCGCGCAGCCCGCTGAAGTTCGAGCTGGCCCCGGTCGACAAGGTGTTCGGCAGCAAGCTGACCATCGAGGCCCCGGAACAGCCGGCCAAGGTGGAAGTGAGCTACCACACCGCGCCGACCGCCTCGGGCCTGCAGTGGCTGGCGCCGTCGATGACCGAGGGCAAGAAGCTGCCCTTCATGTTCAGCCAGTCGCAGGCCATCCACGCCCGTTCGTGGGTGCCGCTGCAGGACACCCCGAGCGTGCGCTTCACCTACAGCGCGCACGTGGTCTCGCGCCCGGACGTGATGGTGCTGATGAGCGCCGACAACGATCCCAAGGCCGCGCGTGACGGTGACTACACCTTCAAGATGCCGCAGCCGATTCCGTCGTACCTGCTGGCCATCGCCGCCGGTGACCTGGTGTTCGAGCCGATCTCCGGCCGTTCCGGCGTCTGGGCCGAGCCGACCATGGTCAACAAGGCGGCCAAGGAATTCGAAGACACCGAAAAGATGATCGGTGCTGCCGAGAAGCTGTACGGCGAATATCGCTGGGGCCGCTACGACATGCTGGTGCTGCCGCCGTCGTTCCCGTTCGGCGGCATGGAAAACCCGCGCCTGACCTTCGCCACCCCGACCGTGATCGTCGGCGACAAGTCGCTGGTTTCGCTGGTCGCCCACGAACTGGCGCACAGCTGGTCGGGCAACCTGGTGACCAACGCCAGCTGGAAGGACATCTGGTTGAACGAAGGCTTCACCACCTACGTCCAGGGCCGCATCACCGAAGCCCTGTACGGCAAGGAGATGGCCGAGATGGAAAAGCAGATCGATCAGACCGATCTGCTGGCCGAAGTGAAGGACATGAGCCCGGCCGACCAGGCGCTGGCGCTGCCGCCGCTGAACGAGCGCGACCCCGACGAAGCCCTCAGCCAGGTCGCCTACGTCAAGGGTTCGTGGTTCCTGGAGTTCCTGGAACAGCGCTTCGGCCGCGAGACCTTCGACCCGTTCCTGCGTGGCTGGTTCGATGACCATGCCTTCCAGAGCGCGAACACCGACCAGTTCGTCGACTACATGAAGAAGAACCTGCTGCCGAAGAATCCGTCGGCAGTGACCGAGGCCGAGCTGAAGGCATGGCTGGACGAGCCGGGCATTCCGGCCTTCGCCACCAAGGCGCAGTCGCGCAACTTCAGCAGCGTCGATACCGCGCGCATCGCCTTTGCCAGCGCCGGCACCGTGCCGAGCAGCCAGGTCATCGCCGACTGGAGCACGCAGGAATGGGTGCGCTTCATCGACGGCCTGGGCGCCACCCAGCCGCTGGACAAGCTGGCCACGCTGGACAAGGCCTTCCACTTCACCGGCACCCCGAATGGCGAGATCGCCATGCGCTGGTACCCGCTGGCGATCCGCAGCGGCTACGAGCAGGCCAATGAAGGCGCGGCTGCATTCATCGAGCGCGTCGGCCGTCGCAAGCTGATCATGCCGATCTACGCCGAACTGGTGAAGACCCCGAAGGGTCTGGAGCTGGCCAAGCAGGCCTTCGAAAAGGCCAAGCCTGGCTACCACCCGATCACCACCGCCTCGGTGCAGGACATGCTGGCCAAGGCTGAAGCCAAGTAAACGGTAGTGCCGGCCGCTGGCCGGCAACCTGGCATTGCTTCACCATCAGCGGCGGGGAAACCCGCCGTTGCTGTATCCGCTTTTCGCTGCCGATAGAATCGGGATGCACCCGTAAAGGACTCCCCGATGAAACGACTGATCCTGCTCACCGCCTGTACCCTGGCCCTGGCCGCCTGCAGCAACCCCGAGGAAGAGCGCAAGGCGCAGGAAGCCGCCGCTGCCGCCGCCCAGGCGCAGAAGGAAGCCAAGGCCGAGGACGTCGCCAAGCAGTACGACGCAGCCGTGGCCGCGCAGGACTGGGAGCGTGCGCGCCTGCATGGCGCCTCGTTGCTGGACCAGTACAAGGACACCGCCGCCGCCGAGCGCATCGCCGCCGGTTTCGATGACGTAAAGGCCAAGGGTGATGCTGCGCGCGACCTGCGCCGCATGCAGGGGCTGTGGCAGTACAACCAGATTCCGGTGGGCAACAAGGGCCACCAGATCTCGGCGCAGATTTTCAGCAAGGAACGCGTGGATGTGGATGGCAGCGGTGCCAAACCGGTGCAGCTGGTGTTCCGCGACCATCCGGAGTGGAAGCGGCACGCCTACCTGGTGCTGCAGGCCGGCGATTTCCGCTGCCCACAGTGCACGGTGAAGGTGACCGTGGACGATGGCAAGCCGGTGTCGATGGCGGCCTGGCGCCCGAAGACCGATGAAGCCATCGCGCTGTTCATCACCGACCAGAAAGCGCTGTGGAAGCTGGCGCGCAAGGGCAAGTCGATCAGCATCGAATTCCCGGTCAAGGCCGGTGGTACCCGCACGGCGGTGTTCGAGACCGGTGGCGTCGACGCCAGTCGCATGCCGCAGTGGTGGCAGTAATGGCGGCGGCGGGCGGCGCAGTGCACGCGTTGTCCGCGATCCGCCACTGGGTGTTCGACATGGACGGCACGCTTACCATCGCCGTGCATGATTTCGCCGCGATCCGCCGCGCGCTGCAGATCGCCGCCGAGGAAGACATCCTCGACCATATCGCGGCGTTGCCGGACGCACCGGCGCAGGCCAAGCGCGCGTGGCTGCTGGATCATGAGCGCGCGCTGGCCGAGGATGCGCTGCCGGCGCCGGGCGCGGTGAAGCTGCTGCGCGCGCTGGCGGCCGCGGGCTGCCGACTGGGCATCCTCACCCGCAACGACCACGCGCTGGCGAAACTGACGCTGGAGGCAATCGGGGTGGGCGCGCTGTTCGACGACGCCGACATCATCGGCCGCGACGAAGCGGTGCCCAAGCCGTCACCGGATGGCCTGCAGCAGCACCTGCGGCGCTGGGGCGTGGCAGCGGCGGAGGCGGTGATGGTGGGTGACCACGCCTACGATCTGGAATGCGGCCGCGCGGCGGGCACGCATACCGTGCTGGTCAACCTGCCGGAGAACCCGTGGCCGGGCAGCGCCGATTGGCATTTCGCCGATTGCCGCGCGCTGCAGGCGGCGTGGCAGGCCGCATGACCGTGTAGAGCCGAGCCCACGCTCGGCTGCTCTGCGGTCAGATCGCGCCGGCGCGTGCCAGCCGAGCGCGGGCTCGGCTCTACAGAGCGCAGGCAACGTGCCAGTCGAAGGTTCCGGTAGTGCCGGCCGCTGGCCGGCAGTGTCGACCCAGGTCGACACCTACCAACAGCATTCCCCGCAGCGCATCGGGTGGAAAGCCCCCTTGTTGTTCAAGGGGGCGCGCCGAAGGCGCGGGGACAAGGTGGAATGCGCGGGCAGTTCGGCTTAGGCGCCCAGCGCGTAACCGAACTGCTGCTTGAACTGCTCGTTGAACTCATCAAAGGTGAAGCGCTGGTTCTGGGTGCCCGGGTGCTCGACCTTCAGTGCGCCCATCAGGTTGCCCATGCGGCCGATGGTCAGCCAGTCGTAGCCCTTCTGGATGCCGTAGATCAGGCCGGCGCGGAAGGCGTCGCCACAACCGGTCGGGTCGACCACGCGGCGCTCGTGCGCCGGCGGGATGTCGTAGCTCTTTTCCGGGGTGTGGATGACCGCGCCCTTCGGGCCGCGGGTGGTGATGTAGGCCTTCACCCGGCTGACGATTTCCTGTTCGTCCCAGCCGGTGCGCTCCTGCAGCAGGTTCGACTCGTAGTCGTTGACCACCACGTAGTCGGCCTGTTCGATGAAGGCGCGCAGCTCCGGGCCGTTGAACAGCGGCATGGCCTGGCCCGGGTCGAAGATGAACGGAATACCGTCCTCGTGGAATTCCAGCGCGTTCTGGATCATGCCCTCGCGGCCGTCCGGGCCGACCAGGCCCAGGGTCACGCCCGGCACGCCGCGCACGTGGTTTTCGTAGGAACGCATCATCGCGCCCGGGTGGAAGGCGGTGATCTGGTTGTTGTCGTGGTCGGTGGTGATGAACGCCTGCGGGGTGAACAGCTCATCGATCACCCGCACGCGCGACAGGTCGATGCCCAGGCCTTCGAAGTACTCGCGATACGGGCCGAAGTCCGAACCCACGGTGCCCATCGGGATCGGCTGGCCGCCCAGCAGGTGCAGGTTGTAGGCGATGTTGCCGGCGCAGCCGCCGAACTCGCGGCGCATGCGCGGGACCAGGAAGGACACGTTCAGGATGTGCACCTTGTCCGGCAGGATGTGATTCTTGAACTGGTCCGGGAACACCATGATGGTGTCGAAGGCAAGAGAACCACAGATCAGAGCGGACATCGATGTAAGCCTATGCGGTGAATTTTGGGGTGGGCCGGCCCGGTTCAGCAGGCAAGCAAACGGCGCCCTTGGGCGCCCGACGGCGCAAAGGTTACCCGCTGGTGCCGCTCAGGGCCAGAACCGGGTGATGCCCGATCCGGCCGAAAGCCTGTCAAGACGCGGGTTCAGCTAGTTTTTTCCTTGCTCGGCGGCAGGCGGGTTGCTAGGCTTGTCGGCCTCGAATTCTGCCCATTTTTTCGCCATCCCGCGGCGGGCACGACACCCCTCAGGACTCCTTCCTCAGATGTTCAAGAAACTCCGTGGCATGTTCTCCAACGACCTGTCCATTGACCTGGGCACGGCCAACACCCTCATCTACGTGCGCGGGCAGGGGATCGTGCTGAACGAGCCGTCGGTCGTGGCCGTGCGCCAGGACCGTGCCATCGGTGGCACCCGCTCGGTGGCAGCCGTAGGCGCCGAAGCCAAGCAGATGCTGGGCCGTACCCCGGGCCACATCACCACCATCCGCCCGATGAAGGACGGCGTCATCGCCGACTTCACCTACACCGAGGCGATGCTCAAGCACTTCATCAAGAAGGTGCACAAGTCGCGCGTGCTGCGCCCGAGCCCGCGCGTGCTGGTCTGCGTGCCGGCCGGTTCGACCCAGGTCGAGCGCCGCGCGATCAAGGAATCGGCCGAGGAAGCCGGTGCCCGTGACGTGTACCTGATCGAAGAGCCGATGGCCGCCGCGATCGGCGCCGGCATGCCGGTTACCGAAGCCCGTGGTTCGATGGTCATCGACATCGGCGGCGGCACCACCGAAGTGGCGGTGATCTCGCTCAACGGCATCGTCTATTCGGCCTCGGTCCGCATCGGCGGCGACCGCTTCGACGAGTCGATCACCAACTATGTGCGCCGCAACCACGGCATGCTGATCGGTGAAGCCACCGCCGAGCGCATCAAGGTCGAACTGGGCTGTGCCTACCCGCAGGCCGAAGTGCAGGAACTGGAAATCTCTGGCCGCAACCTCGCCGAGGGCGTGCCGAAGATGATCAAGATCAGCTCCAACGAGGTGCTCGAAGCCCTGCACGAACCGCTGTCGGGCATCGTCAGCGCGGTCAAGCTGGCGCTGGAGCAGACCCCGCCGGAACTGTGCGCCGACGTCGCCGAGCGCGGCATCGTGCTGACCGGTGGCGGCGCCCTGCTGCGTGACCTGGACCGCCTGATCTCCGAGGAAACCGGCCTGCACGTGCAGGTGGCCGACGATCCGCTGACCTGCGTGGCCCGCGGTGGCGGTCGTGCGCTGGAGCTGGTGGACATGCACGGCAACGAGTTCTTTGCGCCGGAATAAGCCGTCCCGGCCGTTCCTGCCCGCCGCGCCCTTCCGGGGTGCGGCCCGCCGTCATGGCGGGCCGGCACCGGCGGGGCGTCCGCGTGTTTCCCCTCCGCCTCCTGCCAGTTGAATCGTTGCCGTGCCGCCCTACGCCGGTCCTCCCGTCGCCTCCCGATCCGGTGATGCCGCCAGCCCCCTGCGCTTGCTGGCCTACCTCGCACTGGCCATCACCCTGATCGTCCTCGACGACCAGGCCGGCTGGCTGGCGCGCCTGCGCGAGCAGGCCAACAGCCTGGTGCAGCCGGTATGGGCGCTGGCCGGCCTGCCCGGCAAGCTCGGCAACCAGGTCAAGGATTCCGCCGCCAGCCACACCCAGCTGGTCAGCGAGAACCGTGAACTGCGCAACCAGCTGCTGCTGGCCAATGCCCGCCTTACCCGCCTGCAGACCGCCGCGCTGGACAACGCCCAGCTGCGCGAACTGCTGAACGTGGCCGAGCGCAGTGGCCTGGACGTGCAGCTGGCGCCGATCCTGGACATCGACCTGGACCCGGTGAAGCAGCGCCTGGTGCTCGACGTCGGCAGCCGCGAAGGCGTGCACGTCGGCCAGGCGGTGATCGATGCCGGCGGTCTGATGGGCCAGGTGATCAGCGTCACCGGCGGCACCTCTACCGTGCTGCTGCTGACCGATCCCGACCATGCGGTGCCGGTGACCGTGGCCCGCAACGGCGTGCGCCTGATCGTCTATGGCCGCGGCGATACGCTGGAGCTGCGCGACATCCCGCTCAGCGCGGGGGTGGAAGTGGGCGATGAGATTGTCACCTCCGGCCTCGGCGGCCGCTTCCCGGCCGGCTTCCCGGTCGGAACCATCACCGGCCTGCGTCCGGACGATACCCACGCCTTCCTGGTCGGCGAACTGAAGCCGGCGGCACAGCTCGACCGCGGCCGCGACGTGCTGCTGCTGCGGCCGGGTGCGGCGATCCGGATTCCGCCGGAGCTGCGCCTGCAGCTGGAAGCGCCCGCTCCAGGTGGGCCCGCCGATGGCGCGACGCTGCCGGCGCAGACCGCCACCGCGCCGGCGGCCTCGGCCCCGGCTGCATCCACCTCCCCGGCAACGGCTCCTGCAACCCCGGTAGCGGCTCCGCTCCGCCGGCCGGCGGCGACCGCACCGGCGGCAACGCCAGCGGCGCCGGATCCGTCGGCGGAACCGCACGCACCGCAACCGGTCGAACCGACCCCGGTCATTCCGGAGGCCCAGCGATGAGCCGCCTGCGCGACAATCCGTGGGTGCTGCCGGCCAGCCTGGTGATCGCGCTGCTGCTGGGCCTGCTGCCGCTGCCGGCGCTGCTGCAACCGCTGCGCCCGTACTGGCTGGCGCTGGTGCTGGCCTACTGGGTGATCGAAGCCCCCGAACGGGTGGGCCTGGGCATTGCCTTCGCCAGCGGCGTCATCGCCGACCTGCTGTACGGCGGGGTGCTCGGCGAACAGGCGCTGCGGCTGGTGATGCTGGCCTTCATCCTGCAGCGTTTCCGTGCCCGCATCCGCTTCTTCCCGATGTCGCAGCAGATGCTGGCCATCGGCGGCCTGCTGTTCAACGACCGCATCGTCAGCGCGCTGGTCCACATCGTGGTGGATGAGCCGACCTTGCCGTGGTCGTACTGGTGGGCGCCGCTGCTGGGCATGGGCCTGTGGCCGCTGGTGTTCGTGCTGCTGGACGCGGTGCGCTTCGGCAAGCGCGGGCGCTGAGCCATGATCCCGCGCCGCCAGGTCAAGAACCCGCACGCCGAAGCCGAACAGTTCCGCCGCCGCGCGGCACTGGGGTTCCTGGGCGTGCTGGTCTGCCTGCTCGGCCTGGGCGGCTGGTACTTCAAGCTGCAGGTGCTGGACCACGATGTCTACGCCACGCGCTCGGAAGCCAACCGCATCAAGCCGCGGCCGGTGGTGCCCGGGCGCGGCATGATCTACGACCGCAACGGCCGACTGCTGGCCGAGAACGTGCCGGCGTTCCGCCTGGACGTGACCCCGGACAAGGTCAAGGACATGGATGCCACCCTGGAAGGGCTGGCGAAGATCATCAGCATCAGCCCGGAAGAGCTGGAAGCGTTCAACAAGTCGCGCAAGGCGCGCCGCAAGTTCCTGCCGGTCACGCTGAAGCTGCGCATGAGCGACGAGGAGATGGCGCGCTTCGCTGTCGATCGCTGGCGCTTCCCCGGCGTCGAGCTCGAGCCCTACCTGACCCGGCGCTACCCGTACGGCGATCTGTTCGCGCACATCATCGGCTACGTCGGCCGCGTTGATGACAAGGATCTGGAGATCCTGGGCGAAGGCAATGCCGCACTGACCCATATCGGCAAGTCCGGCCTGGAGCGGTATTACGAGCAGCAGCTGCGCGGCAAGGTCGGCTACGAGCAGGTTGAGACCAACGTGCAGGGCCGTGCGATCCGCACCATCGGCCGTGTCGCCGCGCAGTCCGGCGCCGACCTGCGGCTGTCGATCGATGCCGATCTGCAGCGCGCCATGGTGGCCGCGTTCGGCGACCAGGAAGGCTCGGCGGTGGCGATGGACCCGCGCACCGGCGAGGTGCTGGCGATGGTCAGCCTGCCGTCCTACGACCCCAACCTGTTCGTCAACGGCATTTCCCATGCTGACTTCAAGGCGCTGAACGAAAACCCGTCGCGGCCGCAGTTCAACCGCCTGGTACTCGGTGGTGTCGCGCCCGGTTCCACGTTGAAACCGCTGATCGGCCTGGCCGGCCTGGACTCGGGCGTGCGCCGTCCGGAAGACAAGGTGCTGTCCACCGGCATGTTCTACCTGCCCGGCACCAGCCGCGGCTGGGGTGATGCGCATCGCGGCGGCCACGGCTGGACCGACCTGCGCAAGTCCATCGCCGAATCGGTCAACACCTATTACTACAAGCTGGCGCTGGATCTGGGCATCGAGCGCTTCGACCACTACATGGAGTACTACGGCTTCGGCCAGCCGACCGGCATCGACCTGACCGGCGAGATCGGTGGCATCCTGCCGTCGCCGGCCTACAAGCGGAAGAGCCGCAAGGAAGCCTGGTATCCCGGCGATACGGTCAACATCAGCATCGGCCAGGGTGACTGGAAGGTCACCCCACTGCAGCTGGCGCGCGGCGTCAGCGGCCTGGCCGACGGCCAGCTGCGCACCCCGCACCTGGTGATCCAGCAGCGCGACGGCTTCGACAGCGACTGGACGGCGACGCCGCCGGGCGAAAGCAAGCCGGTCAGCCCCAACCCCAACAACGTGCAGGCGGTGCGTGAAGGCATGATGGCGACCATGCGGCCCGGCGGCAGCGGCTGGCGCGTGGCGGTCGGTGCGCCCTACGTGATGGCCGGCAAGACCGGCACCGCACAGGTGATCAGCCGCAAGGGCACTGCCGCGGTGAACCCGAAGAGCCTGCCGATGCACCTGCGCCACCGCGCGCTGTTCGTCGGCTTCGCGCCGGTCGAAAACCCGGTGATCGCCATCGCGGTGGCGGTGGAAGGCGGCGGTTACGGTGGTTCGGCCGCCGCGCCGATCGCGCGCAAGGTGTTCGATGCCTACCTGCTGGGCAAGATGCCCGAGGGCATGCAGCCGCTGGACAGCGAGCGTGGCACCACCGCCATCGGTGCCACCGCGTTCGACAACGAAGACGCCGGCGCGCGGCAGGCCGGGGATCTGGGCGCCGCACAGCTGGGCGAACACCCGGTGCAGGTGGGGGTGCCGACGCCCGCACCGGCACCTGCGCCGACCACGCCGGCTGCCGCCGCACTGCCGGCCACGCCGCGCCCGACGGCTGTGGAGCCTGCACGATGAAAGTGTTCCTGCGCTGGGCCGGCGACATGCTGCGCCGCTTCTTCAGCACGCTGGACTGGGTGCTGTGCCTTGCTTTGGGTGCGCTGATGGTGATCGGCCTGGCCACCTTGAAGAGCGCGGGTGGCGACAGCCTGGTGATGGCCCAGGGCGCACGTTTCGCGGTGGGCATGGCGGCGCTGTGGGGCATCTCACGCGTGCCGATCCTGCGCATCCGCTCGGCGACTCCGCTCATCTATGCGATCTCGATGATCCCGCTGCTGGCGGTGTTCGTGCTCGGCACCGGCAAGTACGGCCGGCAATGGCTGGACCTGAAGTTCTTCTACCTGCAGCCGGCCGAACTGCTGAAGGTCAGCCTGCCGATGATGGTGGCCTGGTACCTGCACAAGATGCCGTTGCCGCCGCGCTTGAGCACCGTGCTGACCGCACTGGTCATCATCGGCGTGCCGACCGGGCTGGTGATGCTGCAGCCTGACTTCGGCACCGGCGTGTTGATTGCTGCCAGCGGCGTGTTCGTGCTGCTGCTGGCCGGCCTGCCGTGGTGGTGGGTGGGGCTGGGCGTGGGCGGCGTGGCCGCGGTGGCCCCGGTGGCCTGGTTCTGGCTGCTGCGGCCGTACCAGAAGGACCGCATCATGATGTTCCTGGACCCGGAAATGGACGCCCTGGGTGCCGGCTGGAACATCATCCAGTCGAAGATCGCGATCGGTTCCGGCGGCTTCGATGGCAAGGGCTGGGGCGAGGGCTCGCAGTCACACCTGAATTTCATTCCCGAGCAGACCACCGACTTCGCGTTCTCGGTGCTGAGCGAGGAGTTCGGCTGGATCGGCGTGGCCACCGTGCTGGCGCTGTACCTGGTGGTGATCGGGCGCTGCCTGTGGATCGCCAGCCAGTCGCGCGACTCGTACTCGCGCCTGCTGGCCGGTGCCACCGGGCTGGCGTTCTTCGTCTACGTGCTGGTGAACGGCGGCATGATTTCCGGCCTGCTGCCGGTGGTGGGCGTGCCGATGCCGCTGATCAGCTACGGCGGCACCTCGGCAGTGTCGCTTCTGGCCGGCTTCGGCCTGGTGATGGCGGTACGCAGCCACAACCCGGTGCACGGCGGCTACGGCTAGCCGTCGCACTTCCTGCTCCTTGTAGAGCCGAGCCATGCTCAGCTGCCCTTCGTACAGCACACCCGGGCCCAAGCCGAGCATGGCTCGGCGCCACAGGTGCACATGTGCCCCTGACAGTTTCACGCAAGCACGCATTGCTACCGTGCGCATGTGGAATGGAAACGACTGCTTGGCCTCTGCCGTGAGGCGGTGCGCACGATAGACCTGCCGTTGCTGGCCGCGCTGTTGATCCTGATGGGCGCCGGCCTGGCGGTGTTGCACAGCGTGTCCGGCCCGGTGGCCGGGCAGGCGGCGCGCTTCGCCGGTGGCCTGGCCGCGATGTGGCTGTTGTCGCGCGTTTCGCTGCTGCGCCTGCGTGCGTGGACCCCGACGATCTACGCACTGTCGATGCTGCCGCTGATGGCGGTGTATGTGATCGGCACCGGCAAGTACGGGCAGCGCTGGCTCAACCTGGGCGTGTTCTACCTGCAACCGTCCGAGCTGCTCAAGCTCAGCCTGCCGCTGATGATGGCCTGGTACCTGCACCGGCAGCCGCTGCCCCCGTCGCCGCGCACGGTGCTGACCGCCGCCGTGCTGATCGGCGTACCCGCGGTGTTGATCCTGCTGCAGCCCAACCTCGGCACCGCCACGCTGGTCACCGCCAGCGGGGTGTTCGCGCTGCTGCTGGCCGGGTTGCACTGGGGCTGGGTGGCGACCGGTGCGATGGGCCTGGCCGTAGCCGCACCGCTGGCCTGGTTCGGCCTGTTGCGGCAATACCAGAAGGATCGCGTGCTGACCTTCCTCGATCCGGCGGCCGATCCACTCGGCACCGGCTGGAACATCCTGCAGTCGCGCATCGCGATCGGTTCCGGTGGCTGGGACGGGCGCGGCTGGGGGCAGGGCACCCAGGCCACCCTGGATTTCCTGCCCGAGTACACCACGGACTTTGCGTTCTCGGTGCTGGCCGAGGAGTTCGGCTGGATCGGCGTGGCCAGCGTGTTCGCGCTGTACCTGTTCGTGGTCGGGCGCTGCCTGTGGATCGCGGTGCATGCGCGCGACACGCACGCACGGTTGCTGGCCGGCAGCCTGGGCTTGGCGTTCTTCGTCTATGTACTGGTCAATGGCGGGATGATTTCCGGCCTGCTGCCGGTGGTAGGCATTCCAATGCCGTTGATCAGCTACGGCGGGACCTCGGCGGTGTCGCTGCTGGCCGGTATCGGGTTGGTGATGGCGGTGCGGGGGCACCGGCCCGTGCACGGCGGTTAGGTTTCCAGCCAACGGCGCAGCCCCTCGTGGGTGGTTGGGTGGGTCGCTTGAAGCCGGCTTGCTGAGGGCTGGCCGGGTGGGTGGGTAGTGCCAGGGACGGATTCACGGCGTCCCCCGCGCACCCAGCCCGACCCCGCCCCCACCACGGCTTTTGCTTTCAGCGACCCACCCAACCACCCACGAGGGGTTGCGCCGTTGGCTGGAACCTTCCTGACTCTGCGCAACGCCTGTTGTGGAAGCGTTCTCACAACAACGCGTGGAGGCCCGCCCACTGACCAAAGTCCAGAAAAATTGTTAAGGGGCTCACACTTTTACGCCGCGTTGATCTTGATCAATGGACTTGTCGTAATCGGCCTGCACAATGGCGGCCCGTTCGGCACGGCGCGCCGTCAATCGTTGCAGCGCGAGGGGGCGTCGGGCGGGAGCAGTACTGATCCAACAGGTACAGGGAGCGCGGAGCACTGCCACTGGGGAGCGGCAGCCGCGCAGGTACCGACCGGATCCGGTCGCCGGTTGCGTCTGCGGGGATGGGGACGCAACCGGCCACCTCTCACTGAATGGGGCAGGGTGATCACGACGCCTTCACATTTCCCGCTGAACGCGGGCAAATCGTTGTGATTCATGGTGTTAGGGGTTTTAATTCATCCATGACCTGCTAACCTGCGACGATGATTCGACGCACTCTGGCCTGCATGCTCACCCTCGGCCTGGTCGCCTGCGCGACCCAGCCGAAGACCCCACCGTCTTCGCCCCAGGCCAGCAGTACGCCGCGCCAGCCCGCCGCCAAGGCGCACGGTCCGGCCGAGGCCGCACCCGAAGCCACCGCTGCCAGCGCGCCGCCGGTCGATCTCACCCCGGTGCCGTTCGAGGTTGCGCGGGCTCGTTTCATTGCCGATACCGCCAAGCGCTATGGCCTGAAGCCGGAGCAGATCCGCAACGTGCTCGACCAGGCCCAGGTGCGTCAGCCGATCATCGCCGCGATGTCGCGCCCGGCCGAGCGGGTCAAGCCGTGGAACGAATACCGGCCGATGTTCATCAGCAAGGCACGTATCGACGGTGGTCGCGCGTTCCTGGCCGAACACCGCGCCGAACTGGATCGCGTGCAGCAGCGCACCGGCGTGCCGGCCGAAGTGATCGTGGCGATCATCGGCGTGGAAACCAGCTACGGCAGGAACGCCGGCAGCCATCGCGTGCTCGATGCGTTGTACACGCTGGCCTTCTATTACCCGCGCAGCGGCGACCCGGCCAAGCTGGAGCGCGAAGTGCGCCGTGAGCTGTTCTTCCGCGATGAGCTGGCCAAGCTGTTCGAGCTGGGCCGCGAAGAAAAGCTCGACATCACCACGCTCAAGGGCAGCTATGCCGGCGCGATGGGCATGGGCCAGTTCATGCCGTCCAGCTACCTCGATTACGCGGTGGACGGCAACGGCGATGGCCGCCGCGACCTGTTCAACAGCTACGACGACGTGTTCTCGTCCATCGCCAATTACTTCGTGAAGAAGGGCGGCTGGGTGCGCGGTGGCCAGGTGGCCGTGCCGGCCACGCTGGCGCCGGGCCGCGAGGAGTTCAACCCGACCGAGTGGATGCCCACCTGGTCGCTGGCCGACCTGGCACAGCGCGGCTACCAGCCCAGCGCGCCGGTGCAGCCGGGCGCCACCGCCACCCCGATCACCCTGGAAGGCAGCACCGGCAAGCAGTACTGGCTGGGCTTCCAGAACTACTACGCGATCACCCGCTACAACCTCTCGAAGATGTACGCGATGGCCGTGTTCCAGTTGTCCCAGGCCATCGCCGGACAGGAGCTGCCCCCGGCATGAACATCAGATGGCTGGTCCCGAGCTTGATCGTCCTCGCGCTGGCAGCGTGCAGCAGCGCGCCGAAGAAGCCGGCCACCGCCGGCCATGCTGGCAAGTCCAGCGGAACGCTGGTGCAGGGCCGCGGTTCGCGCCCGGCGCACTGTCCGGAAGGTTCGCCCTACGCGGCGGCCAAGGAAGACCTCAGCACCCGCGGCAACTACACCGCCGGTGGCCTGTACAAGCCCGGGGTGAAGGACAGCACGCCCACCTACATTCCCAACGTGGCCTGCATTCCCGAACCGGAAGTGACCGCCGAGGAGCGCTCGGCGATCGGCAACAAGTCGCCGTACGTGGTGCTGGGCAAGTCGTACAAGGTGCTCGACGACACCCATGATTACGTCGAGCGCGGTACCGCCTCCTACTACGGCGCCAAGTTCCATGGCCGCCTGACCTCCAACCGCGAGGTCTACGACATGTACCAGTTCACCGCCGCGCACAAGACGTTGCCGCTGCCCAGCTTCGCCCGCGTGACGAACCTGGACAACGGCGAATCGGTGATCGTGCGTGTCAACGATCGCGGCCCGTTCCATGATGGCCGCGTGGTCGATCTCAGCTATGCCGCTGCGGTGCGGCTGGGCATCACCCAGCGCGGCACCGGCAATGTGGAAGTGCGCGCGCTGCAGCCGGGCGAGAGCAACCTGCTGGCGCAGAAACCCTCGCGCCGTGAGCGTCGTGCCGCCGAAGCAGCCGCCGCCACCGCCATGGCCAGCACGCGGTCGGCACCGGCCGCACGTGCGCCGGCCGACAGTGACATCGATCGCCTGGTCAATCGCCTGCCGACCGACGGTGCACCGTCGCGCGGCCAGCCGGCCACCACCCAGGGCGTGGCCAGTACGGCGCCGGACGTGGCGGTCAGCAGCCTGCCGCCGAGCGCACCGCCGGTGCGCAGCACAGCTCCTGCGCCGGCCGTGGTGGCCAGCACCGCGCCGCGTACGGTGGCACCGGCACCGGTGCGTAGCACCCCGGCCACACCCAGCCTGTCGCAACAGGTGGTCGGCGCGGTGATGGTGCAGGTCGCCAGTTTCTCCAGCCGCGACAACGCCAACCGCGCGATGGGCCAGCTCAACGCTGCCGGCATCGTCGGGGCGACCATCAGCGATATCGCCGCCGGTGGCCGTACCCTGTTCCGCCTGCGTGTTCCCGCCAACGACCATGCCAGTGCCGCGGAACTTGTCGGCCGCATCGCCGGTCTGGGGCTGGGGTCGCCGCAGATCGTCAAGGATTGATCCGCCCGGGCCGGTGCTGCCGGCCCACGCTCCCCCGGCCTTACAATGGCCGTTACGTTCCACCCTCCATTCCCGGCCGTCCCCTGGAGCCTGCTGTCCAATGAATTTCCGTTCCGCCGCCACCGCCCTGGCCGCCACCCTGGTGGTGGGCCTGGCTTCCGCCCAGACGCCGCTGCCGACTCCGGCCACGCCGGCGCCCGCCGCTGCCGCCCCGGCCACCGTCGCCACTCCGCCGGCCCCGGCGCCGAGCGTGTCCAAGGCCTGGGTGCTGATGGATTACGCCACCGGCCAGGTACTGGCCGGCGAAAACATCCACGAGCAGCTGGCCCCGGCCAGCATCACCAAGGTGATGACGTCCTACGTGATCGCCGCCGAGGTCAAGAACGGCAAGGTCCGTGCAGATGACCAGGTGATGATGAGCGAGCGCGCCTGGCGCGAAGGTGGCGCCGGCACCGACGGCAGCTACAGCGGTTTCCCGGTCAACCAGACCGCACGCCTGGAAGACATGGAAAAGGGCATGGCGATCCAGTCCGGCAACGACGCCGCGATCGCCCTGGCCGAACACGTGGCCGGCAGCGAAGAGGCCTTCGCCTCGCTGATGAACAGCTACGCCGCCAAGATCGGCATGAAGGATTCGCACTTCGTCAACGCCCACGGCCTGACCGCGCAAGGCCATCACAGCACCGCCTACGACCTGGCGCTGCTGGGCCGGGCGATGGTGCGCGACTACCCGGAAACCTACGCGTACAACAAGATCAAGGAATTCCAGGTCGGCAACATCAAGCAGCCCAACCGCAACCTGCTGCTGTGGCGCGATGGCAGCGTGGACGGCATCAAGACCGGCCACACTTCCGAGGCCGGCTACTGCCTGATGAGCTCGGCCCAGCGCGGCGATCAGCGCCTGATCGCGGTGGTGCTGGGGGGGGCATCGGAGAAGCAGCGTGCCGATGACAGCCTGGCCCTGCTGAACTGGGGCTTCCGCTTCTTCGAGACCCACCGCCTGTACGAGCCGGGCAAGGCCGTGGCCGAGCACAAGGTCTGGAAGGGCACCACCGACAAGGTGCAGCTGGGCGTGGCCCAGCCGATGCTGGTGAGCGTGCCGCGCGGCCGCTACAACGACCTGAAGCCGAGCATCGACGTGCCCAAGACCCTGGAAGCACCGTTCACCGCCGGTCAGCAGATCGGCACCGTGAAGGTGACCCTGGATGGCAAGGTCGTTGCTGAAGCACCGCTGGTGGCGGTGGCTGCCGTCGAGCAGGCCGGCTTCTTCAAGCGCCTGTGGGACAGCTTCTGGATGTGGTGGGAATCGGAATGATCCACGCATCTGCGTGGTGAAGGAAAAGGCCGGCGAATGCCGGCCTTTTTCGTTTCGGGATGGCGGTTGCGGGTCCTGCCGGCCGCTGGCCGGCCCCCATGAACCCCTCCGGGATATGCCCGCAGCCGACCAACGGTCGGCACCTACAGCGAGCGGCTGATGGTGAAGCTGCCGAACACCGGTGACTGGCGCTGGCCGCTGAACTCTCGGGTGCTGTGGTAGCGCGCCATCGCGAACTTCCAGCGTCCACGCATCACGGCGATGCCGTAGCCGGCCTGGGCGACCACGTGGCGCTTGTCCACGCTGTGGCTGCTGCGGAAGGTGTTGCCGTCCAGCGTGATATCGCGGATCACCCACGCCGCATCGGTGGTGGCGAACAGGTGCCAGGACCAGCCGCTGGGACGGCCACCGCGCGTGGGCGCAGTGTTCTCACCGGCCGGGCGCAGCGGCGTGCTGCCGAAGTCGTCGGGCAGCTTCCAGCCGAAGCGCACTTCGCCGCCGGCATTGGCCTTGGTTTCCAGGTTGCCGATCGAGCCGCCGTAGTGGCTGATTGCATCCCAGCCCCAGCCGCCGGCATTGATGCTGGCATCGGCCGGCCAGCGCCGCATGCGCTCGTGGGTCAGCATGAACACCGGTTCGTTGTGCAGCTGGTTGTCCCAGCCCTCGAACTTCTTGTCACCCAGCAGGCTGTGCACCGCATCCTGCACCTGCTTGCCCTGTGCCCACGGCCCGACCACGCCCAGCGCCAGCTGGGTGGTCTGCAGGCGGTCGCCGCTGCGCGCGTTGAAACCGAAGCTGGCCAGCAGTACGCCGGCATACGGGCGATCCTCCTCGATCAGATCGCGCCGGGCCGGGTCTGTCGGGGTGAAGATGCCCTGGCCAATGCTGAAGATCATGTTCTGCTGCTCGAACCTGCCCGGATGCAGCCCTTCCAGGTACTGGTTCACCCAGCGCGCCATGCGCGGCAGACAGGGGTCATCGGTGTAGTCGACCAGGTTCGGCGAAACCAGGGTCAGCTGCGCGCCGTTGGTATAGCCCTGGTCCTGGTGGCGGCCACCGAACAGGTCGTTGTCGACGCGGAAGTTGACCTGGGGCGGGTGGTCGCGCATCGCGTCCGGGCCGCATTGTTCAGCGGCCTGGGCGGCAAGAGGGAGGGCGGCGGCCAACAGGCCGGACAGCCCGAGGGCTGCGACGCTACGCATGGATGGAATGCTCATGGGGAAGGGGGCACGGGTTTGTCGTCTTCTGCAACAACACGGTACTCGTGCGCCTGTGACGGAACGAGCGCTTTCCGCTCACTTGTCTGTTCCGAAAACAACATTGTCCGGACGACACAATCCGTTACAGGTGCCCGGCCAAGCCACGGGCCGGGCCGCCCTAGGCCATGCCGGTGTCAGTCAGCTGGCGTTGGGGTGGCCGGCGGGTGCCGCCGCTGCCTGCAACGCAGCAGCCCGCAGGTGCCACCTTTGACTTTGATGAATACTCTTGGGTTTGTTGCCCTGCGGCCCGATAATGGGGCCATGGAAATCAAGTCCGACAACCCCGACCACGGCTTCCAGTTCCCCGGCCAGTTCGAGCTCAGCGCCATGGGCCCGGCCAACCGCGGCCTGGAACATGAGCTGCCCCGCCTGCTGCTGGCCGCCGGCATCGATGTCGTCAATGAACGCATCAGCTGGAAGCATTCGTCCAACGGCAAGTACGTGTCCGTCCGCATCGTGTTCAAGGCCGAAAGCCGCGAACAGTACGACCTGGCCCACCAGGCGTTGCGCGACCACCCGGAAGTGAAGTGGACGCTGTAGCCGACAGCTGCCCGGCCGCGGCCGCCCCGGAAGACCGCGCGCCGCGACCGGCGGTGGTCCGCGACCTCGGCCGCCAGCCGTACGAGCCGGTGTGGCGCGCGATGCAGCGCTTCACCGACCAGCGCAGCGACACCGATGCCGACGAACTGTGGGTGGTCGAGCACGACCCGGTGTTCACCCTGGGCCAGGCCGGCAAGGACGAACACGTGCTGGCGCCGGGCGATATCCCGGTGCTGCATGTGGACCGTGGCGGCCAGGTGACCTATCACGGCCCCGGCCAGCTCGTGGTCTACCCGCTGCTGCGCCTGCCGCGGCTGGGCATCGGTGTGCGCGACTACGTGTGCCGCATCGAACAGGCCCTCATCGATACCCTGGGCGAGTGGAACATCGGCGCCGAACGCCGCGAGGGCGCCCCGGGCGTCTATGTCGGTGGCGCCAAGATTGCTGCGCTGGGCATCCGCGTGCGCCGCGGCTGCACCTTCCACGGCCTGGCCTTCAATGTGTCGATGGACCTGGAACCCTTCCACCGCATCAATCCCTGTGGCTACCAGGGGTTGCAGGTGACCTCGGTGGTAGACTTGGGCGGCCCCTCCGGGATGGATGCCGTCAAGCCGGTGCTGCTGGACCACCTGGCCCGCCAGTTCGGCCTGCTGCTGCAGCACACGCCGGAACTGCCTGATCTTTCTGCGGCCGCCTGACCGCCCCCCGGAACTGCCATGACTGAAACCACCGCCCGTTCCATTCCCCTGCAGATCGTGCAGGGCGACTCTCCGTCCGCCGCGCCGTTGCAGGCCGGGGTCAAGCAGCTGGGCGGTGACAAGATCAACCGCTCGCCGGTGCAGTTCGCCGACGCGCCGGTGCTGCGCAAGCCGTCGTGGATCCGCGTGCGCATTCCTTCGGGCAATGCCGTGCAGAACCTGAAGGCCAAGCTGCGCGAGAACCGCCTGGTGACCGTGTGCGAGGAAGCCAGCTGCCCGAACATCCACGAGTGCTTCGGCCACGGCACCGCCACTTTCATGATCCTGGGTGAAGTCTGCACCCGCCGCTGCTCGTTCTGCGACGTGGCCCACGGCCGCCCGAAGCCGCCCGATGCCAACGAGCCGGCCAGCCTCGGCCAGACCGTGGCCGACATGGGCCTGAAGTACGTGGTGGTGACCAGCGTCGACCGCGATGACCTGCGCGACGGCGGTGCCCAGCACTTCGTCGACTGCATCACCGCCATCCGCGAGAAGTCGCCGGGTACCCGCATCGAAGTGCTGACCCCGGACTTCCGCGGCAAGGGCCGCATGGAGCGCGCGCTGGAGATCCTGGCGCAGAACCCGCCGGATGTGTTCAACCACAACATCGAAACCGTACCGGACCTGTACCGCAACGTGCGCCCGGGCGCGGACTACCAGTGGTCGCTGAACCTGCTGAAGAACTTCAAGGCGCAGCATCCGGAGGTGCCGACCAAGAGCGGCATCATGCTGGGCCTGGGCGAAGACTTCGAACAGATCAAGGCGACCATGCGTGATCTGCGCGCGCATGACGTGGACATGATCACCATCGGCCAGTACCTGCAGCCGACCGCGCACCACCACCCGGTGCTGAAGTACTGGACCCCGGACGATTACAAGGCGCTGGAAGACTACGGCTACGAGCTGGGCTTCAGCCACGTGGCCTCCGGCCCGATGGTGCGCTCCTCGTACCACGCCGACGTGCAGGCCAAGGGCGCCGGCGTTTCCTGAGGGTGGGTGCGGAACCGGTGGGTGCGGACCGTTGGTCCGCGCACTTTCGCGGGGCACGGCCCGGCGCTACCGCATGCATTCACAATTTGCTACGCCGGCCCGGCTAGGCTGGTTTTCCACCGATCGTGGCCGGATGACAAATACGGCAACTTTCGGCACTGTCGTGGTGTCTGAACACCCCGCAGTCTCCCCCTTGGCAAGGCGCCTTCGAGCACGTCAATGAAATTCAAAGCCCCCGCATTCCTGTTGGCCTTGGCGCTGGTTGCGCCGTTGGCGCTGGCGGCCAAGGCCGACTCGCCCGCTTTGCCTGCGGCGGCGACCGCCGATCAGGTCACCACCTCCAAGCTGGTGTACGGCCTGTTGTCCGACAGCCGCTACGCCTACCGCCCGCGCGCGCTGGACGAGGCCACCTCCAAGGACGTGTTCAAGCGCTACCTGGAGACGCTGGACGGCGGCAAGCAGTACTTCACCCAGGCCGACGTGGCCCGTTTCGCACCGTTTGAAGCCAACATCGCCTCGGCCATCCGCGGCGGCGAGCTTGAGCCGTCGTTCCAGGTGTTCGCCGTCTACAAGCAGCGCGTCGGGGAGCGCGTGGCCTATGCGCGCAAGCTGCTCAAGCAGGAGCCGGACTTCACCACCGACGAGCGCTTCGAATACGACCGCAAGAAGGTGCCGTGGGCGGCCAGCAGTGCCGAGCTCGACGAGCTGTGGCGCAAGTCGGTCAAGAACGATTGGCTGCGCCTGAAGCTGGCCGGCAAGAAGCCCGATGACATCCGCAAGACGCTGGACAAGCGCTACGCGACGCTGGAGAAGTCGGTCAATGAACTGAAGGGCGAGGACGTCTTCCAGTTCTTCATGAACGCCTATACCAGCGCGGTCGACCCGCACACCGATTACTTCACCCCGCGTACCGCCGAGAACTTCAACCAGGCGATGTCGCTGTCGCTGGAAGGCATCGGTGCGCAGCTGCAGCGCCAGGACGATGTGGTGGTGATCCGCGAGATCATCGCCGGTGGCCCGGCCGCGGTGGACGGCACGCTGAAGCCGGGTGACCGCATCGTCGGCGTTGGCCAGGGCAAGTCCGGCCAGGTCGAGGACGTGATCGGCTGGCGCATCGATGACGTCGTGGCCAAGATCCGCGGTGCCAAGGACACCCAGGTCAAGCTGGAATTCATCCCCGCCGCCGAAGGCGCCGACGGCAAGCACCACACGCTGGTGCTGACCCGGCAGAAGGTGCGCCTGGCCGAACAGGCCGCCAAGGGCGAGACCATGACCATTCCTGCCGCCAATGGCGAACCGGCGCGCAAGGTCGGCGTGATCAAGCTGCCGACCTTCTACCAGGACTTCGAAGGCCGTCGCCGCAATGCGGCCGACTATGCCTCGGCCACCCGCGACGTGGCCAAGCTGCTGGCCGGCTTCAAGAACGACAAGCTGGACGGCGTGGTGCTGGACCTGCGCAACAACGGCGGCGGTTCGCTGGATGAGGCGATCGAACTGACCGGCCTGTTCATTGAGCAGGGCCCGGTGGTGCAGGTGCGCGAGTCCGGTGGCCGCGTCACCGTCAACAGCGACCGCAACCAGGGCGTGGCGTGGGACGGCCCGCTGGCCGTGCTGATCAACCGTGGTTCGGCCTCGGCCTCGGAAATCTTCGCCGGCGCCATCCAGGACTACGGCCGTGGCCTGGTGATCGGTGAGACCAGCTTCGGCAAGGGCACCGTGCAGAACATCGTCGACCTCGACCGTTGGCCGAGTGGCGAGACCCAGCGCTTTGGACAGGTGAAGCTGACCATCGCCCAGTTCTTTCGTATCAGCGGCAGCAGCACCCAGCACAAGGGCGTGGTGCCGGACCTGGCCTTCCCGGCCAGCGTCGATGCCACCGAGTTCGGCGAAAGCACCTACGACAACGCGCTGCCGTGGACCCGCATCGCGGCCGTGCCGCACACCCAGTACGGCAACTTCGCGCCGCTGCTGCCGAAGCTGGAGACCCGCCACGACGCGCGTATCGCCACCGACAAGGAATTCCAGTGGTGGAACGAGGATGTGGAGCAGTTCCGCACCGAAGCGGCGAAGAAGTACATCTCGCTGAACGAAGCCACCCGCCGCGCCGAGCGTGAGCGCCAGGACACCCAGCGCAAGGAGCGCCAGCTGCAGCGCAAGGAACTGGGCCTGGCCCTGGACCCGCTGGCCGATGACAGCAGCGATGACGGCCTGACCGGCAACGAGCGTGACATCGTCAAGGATGCCGCGCGCGAGAAGGCCGCCGAGAAGCGTCCGGACCCGCTGCTGCGTGAATCGGCCTCGATCCTGGCCGACGCAGTGAACCTTCTGGAGGCTGATCGCCCGCTGTCGGCGCAGGTGCTGCCGCAGTCCACCGGTGCCGGTCGCTGGGCGGACTGAGCGGCTCAGCGGGTGAGAGACCCGAGGGGCCGGCATTGCCGGCCCTTCTTTGTCTGAGGACCTGTTTCCCGGTGGCGCCGGGCTATGCCCGGCGGATGAACCGGGACCAACGTGGGCGCCGGTTTCGACCTGCCGCACACGAGGGCAGGGCTACCCTTGGCGGTACTGTCCTCGCAGGAGTACCCATGCGGGCCTCCCGTCTTTCCAGCGTTGTCGTGGCGCTGTCCAGCGCCCTGATCCTGTCGGCCTGCGGTGGTCGCGCCGCCGACAGCACCGTACTGCGCGAGTCCTTTGATTCGGGCGATACCTTCTCGCGCACAGTCGAGGGTCGCCCCGGCGAGGCCTGCGAGGCGGCACGCCGTACCCTGCTCAGCCAAGGCTATGCCATCGCCCGCGCCGACGACAGCCAGGTGGAAGGGAACAAGAATTTCCAGCCACGCGAAGATGATCACGAGCAGCTGGTGCTGCGCATCTCCTGCGCGCCGCGCGGCAGCCAGGCGCTGGTGTTCGTCAGTGCCGTGCAGGACCGCTACGCGCTGAAGAAGAGTCCGACCTCGGCCAGTGTCGGCGTCGGTGCGCTGGGTTCGGTATCTCTGCCGTTCGGCAGCAATGACGACTCGCTGGTGAAAGTGGCCAGCAGCACGGTCACCGATGCCGAGTTCTATCGACGCTTCTTCCAGCGCCTGCAACAGTACCTGCCAGCAGACTCCGGCAAACCACCGCCACCGCCACCGCCGGCCCCTGAACCCGCACCGGCGGCCACGGACCAGGGTTGAGCGTGCGTGGCAGGCTGATGGGCGTGGCGCTGCTGCTGGTGCCCGCGCTGGGCGCCGCGTCCACGCCCACCGACTGCGTGCAGGGCCTGTTGCAGCGACTGGGCTGGCGCTTCGAAGACGCGGCGGTTGCCGCGCCCGAGGTGCAGGGCGGCCCGGTGTGCACGCGTGCCTCGCTGGCGGCGGCGCAGGCAGCAGGTGACCTGCACGTGCGCTGGCCTGTGGATCTGCCGGCTGCATCGCGCCAGGCGCTGTTGCAGCAGCTGTTGGACGATCCGGCCACGGTCTGCGCCTATGCCTTCGAACTGGGCGCGGCCACCGGCCGTGCAACGGCCGCATTGCAGGGCAACACAGGCTTCCGCTTCTCCGGCCTGCAGATGGGGTGGATCGGTTTCGGCCTGCAGGGCGCGCCTTCGCAGGGCTGGCAGCGCACGCGCAGTTTCGGTCGTGGCTTTGTGCCCAGCGACGGCAACAGCCGCGCGTTGCAGGCGTTCTACAGCGGCCGCGTGCGCGCCGAGTGCGGAGTGGGCCGCCAGGTCGCGCAGCTGGCGACCCAGCGCGAACTGTATGGCGATGCTGCATTCGATGCGGAGTTCAAACCCGCCGAACTGTCGATCGGCACGTTCCTGGCGCTGCATGACACCGACAGCATCCTGCTCGGCGAGCATGCGGGCGACTTCTTCGCCGATGGCAAGGCGGTGCGCACGTCGGCGATGGGCCGGCAGGCCTTCGTCGGTGTCCCCGGCTTCATCGAGCACGTGTACGACAAGGGCAGCCTGGATGACCTGAGCAACCAGGCCGAGAACTTCGTCGTGGTCGAGGTGGGCGAGGGCGCCGCGCAGGCACTGGCCCTGCACGGCGGCTTGGCCTGGTACGACCAGCGCAATGCCGAGCTGTGGCGGCTGGCGCAGGGCATGCCGCGCGTCGGCATGCGTTACTTCGAGCGTCTGCTGTTCGAGCGCGATGCGCAACTGCGCGCCGCACTGGCGCCGCGCCATCGCGCCACGCTGGCGCGCATGGATCAACTGCTGGACGATCCGTTCTACCAGCAGTTCGTGATCTATGTGCATCCGCGCGGTATACGTCCCATCGGATACCACATCGCCCGCCTGCTCGATCGCAACCCCCGCACGCCGTTTTCGATCGACCTGGCGGTGCACAATCTGCATACCACGCTCTACCGGCGTTGGCGCGAGGCGCAGCTGCGCCACTGCGCGGCTACCGGCAGGCCAGGCAGCCTGACCCTAGACCCCAACTGAAGGTGAAACAATGGATATTGCAATGATCGGCCTCGGCCGCATGGGCGCCAACATGGCCCAGCGCCTGCATCGCGGCGGCCACCGCGTGGTCGGCTACGACCCGGGCGAAGGTGCCCGCCAGCGCGCTGCCGAGGCCGGCCTGGAGGTGGTTGATTCGCTGGCCGCCGCCGTGGCCGCACTGCCGGTGCCGCGCGTGCTGTGGCTGATGGTGCCGGCCGGCGAAACGGTCGACCAGACCCTGGGCCAGCTGACCCCACACCTGGCCGAGGGTGACATCGTCATCGACGGTGGCAACTCCAACTACCAGGACTCGATCCGCCGCGCCAAGGCGCTGGCCGAGGACGATCTGGGCTACGTCGACTGCGGCACCAGCGGTGGCGTGTGGGGCCTGCAGGAGGGCTACAGCCTGATGGTCGGTGGCGAGGCGTCGGTGGTGGAACAGATCGCGCCGCTGCTGCGCACGCTGGCACCGGCCGAAGATCGCGGCTGGGCGCGTGTCGGTCCCTCCGGCGCCGGTCACTTCACCAAGATGGTCCACAACGGCATCGAGTACGGAATGATGCAGGCCTATGCCGAAGGCTTCGCACTGATGGAGCGCAAGCAGGAGATGGAGCTGGACCTGGCGCAGGTGGCCGAGGTGTGGCGCCACGGCAGCGTGGTGCGTTCGTGGCTGCTGGACCTGAGCACCGAGGCGCTCAAGCGCAACCCATCGCTGGACGGCATCGCACCGTACGTGGAGGATTCCGGTGAAGGCCGCTGGACGGTGGCCGAAGCCATCGCGCTGGACGTGCCGGCACCGGTGATCACCCTTTCGCTGCTGGAACGGCTGCGCTCGCGCGAATCCAATTCGTTCACCGACCGTCTGCTGTCGGCGATGCGCAACGAGTTTGGCGGCCACGCGATCAAGAAGTCGTAAGCCGCCCGACCGGGGTCGGATCCCTTTCCGCGGGAAAGGGCTCTGACCCCATGAAGCCAGTCGATCCCTTCCACGTCATCCACGCATGGCGTGGATGTGTCGACCAAGCTCGACACCTGCCAACGGCCGCAGAAATCTGTCGAAGGCGGACCCCACTCCGCCATCCCGCGGATTGCCGGCTGTTGCTGTTGCCGGCCAGCGGCCGGCACTACCGCGGGTGCAGGGCGCAGCCCTGCCGATCACCCCAACCGCACCCGCTGCCCTTCGCGCGCGCTGTCCATGCCGGCCTGCAGCAACTGCATCAGCTGCAGCGCCTGCACCGCGCTGACCGTGGGCTCGCCGTCGCCGTGCATCGCTGCTGCGAACTGCGCGTACAGTCGCCGGTAGTCGCCGGGCAGGTTGTCCACGGTACTGCGCTGCACGTTGTCCTCGGCATCGCGGCGCACCAGTTCGCCATGCCGCGGGTCGATGCCCCAGCCCGGCGCACCCGGTGCAACACCGCGCCGCAGCTGCGCTTCCTGCACGTCCAGGCAGTGCTTGATCCAGCTGGCCAGGCTGCCATGCACGCTGAAGTGCGGCGTGGGGGCCGCCACCAGTGAGCCAGCATGCACGATCGCGCGATGCCGTGGGTAGTGCAGCACGGCGTGGAAGTAGTCGATGCCGTGGCCACCCTCGCGCTGCACCGCCAGATCGGCATCGATGGCTTGCGGCCAACCGAACAGCACCAGCATCTGGTCCAGCAGGTGCGGGCCCAGGTCGTACCACAGGCCGCTGCCGGGTCCTTCCTGCTCGCGCCAGCGGTCACGCACCTGCGGCCGGTAGCGGTCGAAGTGGGCATGGCACTCGGCCACCTCACCCAGCACGCCATCGGCCAGCAGCGCCTGCAGGGTGAGGAAGTCGGCATCGAAGCGCCGGTTCTGGAACACGGTGGCGATGCGCCCGGCATCGCGCGCAGCGGCCAGCACTGCTTCGGCTTCGGCAACGTCGAGTGCAAACGGTTTGTCGACCAGCACATGCTTGCCCGCCGCCAGCGCCGCGATCGCCAGGGGGGCGTGCTGCTGGTTGGGTGTGGCGATCACCACCGCGTCCACTGCGGGGTCGTCGAACACCTCCTGCGGCGTGGCGCGCACGTGCACGTCGCTGAACGCGCGCAGCAGCGTGTCGCGTTGCGAACTGACGATGCTGTGCAGCACCAGCCCGGGCGTGTGCTGGATCAGCGGTGCATGGAAGACACGGCCGGCCAGGCCGTAGCCGATCAGGGCCAGGTGCAGGTCGGGGCGCATGGCAGAGCTCCGGCAGTGGGAAGGGCAGGGTAAACGACGGGCGCTGGCAGGCCAAAACTGAACGGTTGCCGCTGCAGACGTTTCGATTCACAGCAGCATGACCGTGGCGCCACGCCTGCCACACATGCATCTGTCCAGACTGGCAGCACATCCCCAAGGAGTACGACACGATGAGCAATACCACCCGTACGCTGATTGCTTCGGCCCTGACCCTGGGCCTGGCGCTGTCTTCCTCCGCCGCATTCGCCAAGGACCCGGCCGCCAAGAGCCCGCCGACCAGCACGCATCCGGCGACCCATGCCGATCGCCACGACTCCAATGAACCGGTCACCGATACCTGGATCACCACCAAGGTGAAGGCCGACCTGCTGGCCAGCAGCAACGTGCCGGGCACCGAAATCAAGGTGGAAACGGTGAACGGCGTGGTCAGCCTCAGTGGCGCGGTGGCCAGCCAGGCCGAGAAAGACAAGGCGGTCACCACCGCCAAGGGCATCAAGGGCGTGACCCGTGTTGATGCCGCTGCATTGAAGGTCAGCGCCGCGGCCAAGCGCTGAACCCGGTGGGCGCCCCCGCGTGGGGCGCCCGCTGCCGGCCAGAGTCGAGCTTTCTCGACTTGCGCCATCGATCAACCCCAGGTCAATGGCACAGCAGTCGAGCAAGCTCGACGCTACGGCCGGGTTCCCATAACCCGTTCAGCCAGCCGCGCCGGAACGCCCGCCCATGTGACCGCCTGCGCTATATTGCCGGTTCCGCCGCCGTCGGGTTCGTCCCGACCTCCGATTCGCGGCTCGGTTGACGAGGAACCATGGCACTGGTTTTCAGTGACGACATCTGGGACCGCTGGCGGTTGCCGGCCCTGGCGCTGGCGGCTGCCGCGATCATCGTGGTGCCGTGGTTGACGCTGCGCAATCTGCAGCGGGACAACGAACAGGCGATGGCCTGGGTCAGCCATACCCAGGCTGTCGGGGTGGCCCTGCAACAGCTGCAGGCCGATGTCCGTGATGTCGAATCGGCGGCGTTGACCCTGTCCAAGGGCATCGACGCGCCCGGCCTGCGCGAACGCATGGCCAAAGCCAACGAGATTCCCGGGCGGCTGGCCGAACTGGGCCGGATGACCCGCGACAATCCCGACCAGCTGATCCGCATCGGCCGCATCGAATCCATGCTGGAAGGCCGGCTGGCGGTGGCCCGCGAACTGGCCCGGTCCAAGCCGGACAGCGACCAGCGCGCGCTGGTGCAGGACCTGAGTACACGCTATCCGATCCGCGGTCTGGTCGAGGAACTGCAGGCCAGCGAGCAGACGCTGTTGACCGCGCGCGCCCAGCAGGCCGCGCGCCAGCGCAAGCAGACCGAACTGGTGTCGTGGAGTTCAATGGTGGTGCAGCTGGCGCTGCTGGGTCTGGTGCTGTGGCTGCTGCAACGGCAGATCGGCCGCCGCCTGCACGCCGAGCGGCAGTCGCTGCGCTCGGCCGCGCGCGCCGCCTCGGTGTTGCAGACCGTGCGTGAGCCGATCGTGCTGCTCGACCGCGACCTGCGCGTGCAGCTGCACAACCCGGCCTTCGCCGAGCTTTACGGGCTGCAGGACGAACGTGCCGACGGCCTGTTGCTGGAAGCCGTTGGCGATGGCGCCTGGCAGGATCCGGTGGTGCGCCAGCGGCTGGCCGACGTGCTGCTGCGCGGGCGCGAGCTGTGGGATTTCGAGCACGAGCAGCGCACCGCCGATGGCATCTCGCGTTACATGCTGCTCAACGCGCGCCGCATGCCGCTGCCTGACACCGATGACGAGGTCGTGCTGCTGACCATCAGCGATGTCACCGTGCAGCGTGCCGTGCAGCTGCGCGTGGAAGAGTTGAATCGCCAGCTGGAAGGCAAGGTGGCGCAGGTGTCGGAGGTCAACCGCGAACTGGAAGCGTTCAGCTATTCGGTGTCGCACGACCTGCGTGCTCCACTGCGCCATGTGGCCGGCTTCTCCGACAAGCTGTCGCGCCACCTCGGCGAGCAGGCCGACGACAAGAGCCGCCATTATCTGGAGGTGATCTCCAGTTCGGCACGGCGCATGGCAGCGCTGATCGACGACCTGCTGGTCTATTCACGGCTGGGCCGCGCGGCGATGCGCCAGCAGGCGGTGGACATGCAGTCGCTGGTGGCCGATACCCGCGCCATGCTCGATGCGAATCTTCTGGCCGAGGCCGAAAGCACTGGCCACGCCCATCAGGTGGAATGGAGCATCGCGCCGCTGCCGATCGTGGTGGCCGATGAGAACATGATCCGGCAGGTCTGGCTGAACCTGCTCGGCAATGCGGTGAAGTACTCGGGCAACCGCGAACCGGCGCGGATCCGCGTGGACTACCGGCAGCAGCCCGACGGTGGTCATCAGTTCACGGTCAGCGACAATGGTGCAGGCTTTGACATGGCCTATGCCGGCAAACTGTTCGGCGTGTTCCAGCGCCTGCACAAGGCCAGCGACTACCCCGGCACCGGCATCGGCCTGGCCAGCGTGCGCCGCGTGCTGACCCGCCATGGCGGCCGTATCTGGGCCGAGGCCGAACCGGACGTCGGCGCCACCTTCCACTTCTACCTGCCTCCCGCCATCGACGCGGACAAACAAGGTCCTTCTGCATGACGACTCTGCGCACCATCCTGCTCGCCGAAGACAGCGCGGCCGATGCCGAAATGGCGATCGACGCACTGGAAGAAGCGCGCCTGGCCAACCCCATCGTGCACGTCGAAGACGGCGTGGAAGTGATGGATTACCTGCTGCGCCGTGGCGCCTTCGCCAACCGCGAGGAAGGGTTGCCGGCGGTGCTGCTGCTGGACATCAAGATGCCGCGCATGGATGGCCTGGAAGTGCTGCGGCAGATCCGCGAGCACGATGAACTCAAGCGCCTGCCGGTGGTGATCCTGTCGTCCTCGCGCGAGGAAAGCGATCTGGCCCGCAGCTGGGACATGGGCGTGAATGCCTACGTGGTCAAGCCGGTGGATGTGGACCAGTTCTTCGGCGCGGTGCAGACCCTGGGCAAGTTCTGGGCGTTGATCAACCAGGCACCGGAACTCGAGTGAGCCCATGCCCTTGACCGGTCCCGCCCTGGGGGCGCTGCGCATCCTGCTGGTGGAAGATTCCCCGGAAGATGCCGAGCTGATGTCTGAGCAAATGCTCGATGCGGGCCTGGAAGCCCGTTTCGAGCGCGTGGAGAGCGCGGCAGAGCTGCGTCGGGCGCTGGCCGCGTTCCAGCCGGACATCGTGCTGTCCGACCTGAGCATGCCGGGCTTCTCCGGCGACGATGCGCTGCGTATCGTGCGTGAGACCTCGCCGGAAGTGCCCTTCATCTTCGTCTCCGGCACCATGGGCGAGGAGAACGCGGTGGCGGCGCTGCAGAAGGGCGCCAACGATTACATCATCAAGCACCAGCCGGCGCGCCTGCCGTCGGCGGTGGCGCGCGCGATCCGCGATGCGCGCAGTACCGTGGAGCGCGCGCGGGTGGAAACCGAACTGATGCGCGCACAACGGCTGGAAAGCCTGTCGCTGCTCGCCGCCGGACTCAGCCATGACCTGCGCAACATCCTGCAGCCGTTGCTGATCATGCCGGACCTGCTGAAGGCACGCACCGATGATCCGCAGCTGCATCATCTGGCCGATGTCATCGCCGAGTGCGGGCGCCGTGGCCACGAGATGGCCGAGTCGATGCTGTCGTTCGTGCGCGGCTCGCGCAAACCCAGCGAACGCATCGAGATCAACGGCCTGTTCGATGCGGTGGCATTGCTGTTGCGCAGCAACGTGCCCGACGCGGTGCGCCTGGAACTGCAGGTGCAGGATGAGGGCCTGGTGGTCGATGCCAACTACACCGAGCTGCAGCAGGTGATGTTGAACCTGGCGCTCAATGCCATCCAGGCCATGCCCGACGGCGGCCGCCTGAGCCTGACTGCCAACCACGCCGGCCATCGCGACGGGGTGGACTGGATGTGCATCCGCGTGGTCGATGAAGGCATCGGCATGGACGCGGACACGCTCTCGCACCTGTTCAATCCGTTCTTCACCACCAAGGCCGATGGCACCGGCCTGGGCCTGATTTCCTGCAAGCGCATCGTCGAAGGTGCGGGCGGCAGCATTCATGTCAGCAGCGCGCTGGGGCAGGGCACATGTTTTGAGCTGCGCCTGCCGATGCATGAAAGCATCGATGCCGGTGAGCCGGTCGAGCAGCTGGTGGCGCTGGGCAGTGGCCAGTCGATCCTGGTGGTCGATGGTGAAGCCACCCGCCTGTCGCTGCTGGGCAATGCGCTGTCCAGCCAGGGCTACCAGCTGCAGCTGGCGTCCGACGGCCCGGCTGCGCTGCGCTGGATGCAGCAGGAAGCGCTGCCGGCGCTGGTGATCGCCGATGCCGGTTCCAAGCTGTTGCCGGCCAGCCAGTTGCTGGGCGAGATGGCCGCGCTGGGCTATGGCGGCCCCGCACTGGTGCTTGAGGACGCTGCGGTGGCAGTGCCGGCCGATGCCTTCCCGCCCGGCGTGGAGGTGCACGTGCTGCGCAAGCCGCTGCAGATGCAGCAGGTGTTCCGCGCGGTGGCCGAAGCGCTGGGCTGAGTAAGCGTCGCCGGGCATGGCCCGGCGCTCCCCACCGCCTTCGGCAGCGCCGGGCCGTGCCCGGCGGCAGGTCAGGTCGGTCGATCCACGGTTTCCCACGGGAACCGCGGCAGCGCGTCCACCGCCTGTTCCAGCCGCCGGGACCAGTTCTGGTGGATGTCGGCATACAGCGCCGAATCCGCGCCCAACCGCAGCTGCTGCCCGATGCGCAGTTCACCGTCGCGCAGCAGTGCCAGATCGATCGGCAAACCCACCGACAGATTGGAGCGGATGGTTGAATCCAGCGACACGATCGCGGTGCGCGCGGCATCTTCAAGGCGCGTGGCGGGGCTGAGGATGCGATCCAGGATCGGCTTGCCGTACTTGGATTCGCCGATCTGCAGGTAGGGCGTCTCCGGCGAGGCGGCGATGGCATTGCCCAGCGGATAGATCATGTACAGCCCCGGCCGCTCGCCGGCGATCTGACCGCCGAAGATCAGTGTGGCCTGGGTGTTGATCCCGTCATGGCCATGCTCGCTGTGGTGGCTGTGCACCTGGCTGTCCACCAGCAGTTGGCCGACGTATCCGGCGGCCTCGAACAGGTGGTTCATGTCGCGCAGGTTGGGCGTGCGCCGTTCATCGGCATCACGCCCCAGGCGTGACACCAGCAGCTGGGTGGTGGCCAGGTTGCCAGCCGCCATCAGCACGTAGACTGCCTGGCCGGGGTACTCGAACGCGTGCAGCTTGCGATGCACGCGCACATCGTCCAGCGAGGCATTGGTCCGGGTGTCGGCGGCGAAGACCAGGCCCTGGTCCACCTCGATTCCAACGCAATAGGTCATGTCGGTGCCCTATCATGTGCGTCCCGGAGTGTAGGCAGGCCACCGTGATGACGGCATGCCCACGTCCCCCCAGAACGCCGCCACCGGAACCGCATGACCACCGTGCTCCTGAGCCTGGGCAGCAACGTCCAGCCCCGCCGCTACCTCCACGCCGCGGTGACGGCCCTGCGCGAGCGCTTCGGCGCGCTGCAGGTCTCGCCGGCCTACCGCACCGCCGCAGTCGGTTTCGAGGGCCCGGCCTTCCTCAACAATGCCGTGGCGATCGACACCGATCTGCCGCTGCAGGAACTGGACCACTGGCTGCATGCGCTGGAAGACGCCCATGGCCGTGACCGCAGCGGGCCGCGCTTCTCCGACCGAACGCTGGACATCGACGTGGTGTTCTACGGCGACCTGGTGGTGGAAGGCCCCGGCCACCTGCGCATCCCACGCCCGGAGCTGAAACACGCCTTCGTGCTGAAGCCGCTGGCCGACATCGCGCCGGATTTCATCGACCCGGTCAGCGGGCAGGACCTGGCCACGCTGTGGCGTGCGCATGCGCAGTACGGCGCCGCGTTCGAGGTGGTGGACCTGGAATGAGGGAGGTTGCCGGCCAGCGGCCGGCACTACCGGAGTGCCGGCCGCTGGCCGGCAACACCTCAGCTGACCGTACGCCCACCATCCACGCGCAGGGTGTGGCCGGTGACGAAGCTGGCCTCGGCCACCAGCCAGTACACCGCTTCGGCGATCTCCTCGACCGTACCGGTCCGCGCCAGCGGCGTGCGGGCCAGCAATGCCTCACGGGCGAAATCGTCCTTGCCCTGTTCCGGCCACAGGATCGCGCCTGGCGCCACCGCATTCACCCGCACTTTCGGTGCCAGCTCCAGCGCCAGCGAGCGGGTGGCCATCTCCAGCGCGGCCTTGGCCACGGTGTAGGCGATGTGGTCGCGCATCGGGTCGGTGCCGTGCAGGTCGGTCAGGTTGACGATGCAGCCGTGCTGGCGGCGCAGGTAGGGCGCGGCGGCCTGTGACAGCAGCAGTGGCGCGCGCGCATTGACCGCATACAACTCGTCCATCGCCTCGGCGGTGACTTGGCCGAGCGGGGTGGGGTAGAAGTTGGAGGCATTGTTGACCAGCGCATCCAGGCGGCCGAAGTGGCTGACGGCCTGTTCCACCAGGTCGGGCAGGGCGTCGGCGTCACGCAGGTCGGCCTGCAGGGCCAGCACGCTGCCCGGGCGCACATTGTCGAAATCGAACGCGGCCTGCTGCAGTTCCGCGCTGGAGGTGTTGGCGTGCAGCACCACCGACCAGCCACAGGCATGGAACTGGCGGGCGATGGCCGCGCCGATCCGGCGTGCGCTGCCGGTGATCAGAACCACGGGGTGGGTGTCGCTCATCGAGGCTCCTCCAAGGCTCGGCTATCCTGTGCACCATTGTCACCGCATTCGAAGACGCCATGCAGCCCACCTTCCCCCTGCCCGAAGCCGATGCCCTGGCCCACAGCGACCAGCTGGCCGCCGCCCTGCGCGCCGAAATCCTTGCCCAGGGCGGGGCGATGCCTTTCTCCCGCTTCATGGAGCTGTGCCTGTACACCCCCGGCTGGGGCTATTACAGCGCCGGTGCCAGCAAGTTCGGTGGCAGTGGCGACTTCACCACCGCGCCCGAGCTCGGCAGCCTGTTCGCCGGCAGCGTGGCCAATGCGCTGGCGCCGGTGTTCGCGCAGCTGAGCGCACAGGCGCGGATGCTGGAACTGGGCGGCGGCACCGGCGCTTTCGCCGAGGCGGTGCTGCTGCGCCTGGCCGAACTGGACGTGCTGCCCTTGCGCTACGCCATCCTCGAGCCCAGTGCCGACCTGCGCGAGCGCCAGCAGCAGCGCCTGCAGCAGAACCTGCCGGCCGAGCTGGCCGCGCGCGTGGAGTGGGTCGACCGCCCGTTCGAGGAAGACTGGGAAGGCGTGGTGTTTGCCAACGAAGTGATCGACGCGCTGCCGACACCGCGCTTCCTGATCCGCGACGGCGAGGTGTATGAGGAAACCGTCGAGCTGGATGGTGACGGCAATTTCATCCGTGGCGCGCAGCCGGCCGACATCCTGCTCAACGGCGCGGTGCGCCACATCGAGCGCTATCTGGAAAAGCCCTTTGCCGAGGGTTACCGCTCCGAAGTGCTGCCGCAGCTGCCGTACTGGCTGCAGGCGGTGGCCGGCGGCCTGCAGCGCGGCGCGCTGCTGTTCGTCGACTACGGTTACAACCGGGGCGAGTTCTACCAGCCCGACCGCGATGATGGCACCGTGCGCGCGTTCTACCGCCACCACGTGCACAACGACGTGCACCGCTGGCCGGGCCTGCAGGACATCACCGCCTCGGTGGATTTCACCGCGATGGCCGAGGCAGGCATGCATGGGGGGTTCGAGCTGGCCGGTTACTGCAGCCAGGCCAGTTTCCTGCTCGGCAACGGCCTTGACCAGGTACTGCTGCTGGCCGAGGAGCGCACCGATGACGTCGGCCGCATCCAGCTGCGTGACCAGGTCAAGAAGCTGACCTTGCCCACCGAGATGGGCGAGCGCTTCCAGGCCATCGGCCTGCAGCGCGATGTTGATTTCGAGCCGGCCTTCGCACTGGGCGACCTGAGCTGGCGCCTGTGAGCAGTGCGTTGCCGGTGATCAAGCCGCTGCGCCGGCCGCGGCTGTGGGGTGCGCTGTGGGCGCTGGCGGTGCTGGCGGTGATCGTGGTCTGCCTGATCCCGCCGCCGCCGATCCCGCTGCCGGAAAACAGCGACAAGGGCGAGCACTTCCTCGCCTATTTCATCCTGGCCGGCAGCGCGGTGCAGCTGTTCCGGCGCGGGCGCCCGCTGCTGTGGGTGGGCGTGGGCCTGGTACTGATGGGCATCGGCATCGAGTTCGCGCAGGGCGCATTGACCGATGACCGCGTGGCCGATCCGATGGACGCCATCGCCAACACGGTGGGCGTGTTGGCGGGCCTGGCCACCGCGTTGACTCCGTTGCGCGATCTGCTGCTGCGCTGGCGCGGGTAACCGCGTGCCAACCAAGGTTGGCACCTACCAGGATTGCCCAAGGTGCCGACCAAGGTTGGCACCCACCAGGATTGCCCAAGGTGCCGACCCAGGTTGGCACCCACCAGGGCAGATCTGCCGTTATTTCCCCAGCGTCACCTCATCCAGCACCCACATCGCCGGGCGCGTGTCGCCGGTGAAGTTGATGCACAGATCACCGTTCCCCTTCGTGCCCTTAGGCAGTGCCGCGCGCAGGGTCACGAAGCCATCGGCATCCGGCTTGGCCGGCAATGCCACTTCAGCCAGCACCTTGCCGCGGCAATCGCCACGGCGCACCTGCATCTCGCCATGCGCGCGCTTGGCCTTCTCGAAGCGGCGCTTGGATTCGTCGTGGGCCAGCTGGAAGTAGTACGGAATACGTCCCGCACGCACTTCCACGCTGCCGATGCCATCCAGTTGCGCCTGCGGCCAGCGCCAGCACGGCTGGAAGATGTCCACGTTGAACACGGCGCGCTCGCCCTCGCGCGGGCCATCGTCTTCCAGGCGCAGCACCAGGCCCTTCTTGCCCACGCAGCTGAGCAGCTCATCGCTGCGGCGGCTGAGCAGCGACTGCGCGGTGAACGCCGCCACCGTCGGCTTCGCCGCCAGCATCTGCCCCTGGTAGAACGCGGCCGCCTGCACGGTGGCGGGCAGCGTGGCGGTCAGCGGCTGCTGGTACAGCGGCGACTGCGCGCTCACTGGCTGGCCATCGGTGCTGTAGCGCACTTCATAACCCAGCGGATTGGCCAGCGACACGGTCACGGTGTTGGCGGCGCGTTTGTCGGTGTAGTCCACGCCCACTTCAAACGGTGTCTGCGCGTAGGCCAGGCCCCAGGCGCGGTAGCGCTGCAGCTGGGACGGCAGGCGCGCGAGGAAATCGCGGAAGTCGCGATGTTCCGGCGTGCTCCAGCCAGTCTCGGCCACCGCCGCCAGGCGCGGGAACAGGTTGTGCTGCAGGCGCGCGTAGCTGCGCGTGTGCTCGGTGAACATGTTGGCCTGCAGGCCGAGGATGTGCCCGCGCTTGTCGGCGGCCAGTTCGGCCGGCACCGGTTCGAAGTTGTACAGCTTGCCGAGGTTGACCTGGGTCGGGCGGCCCGGCGGTTCATTCGGCGAGGCGGTCTGCAGGTAATCCAGGTACAGGTAGCCGACCGGCGACATGATCACGTCATGGCCGGCGCTGGCCGCCGCCAGTCCGCCTTCGGTGCCCTGCCACGACATCACCGTGGCCTGTGGTGGCAGGCCGCCTTCGAGGATCTCATCCCAGCCGATCAGGCGCCGGTCGTGCTCCTCCAGGAAGGTCTCCAGGCGCTTGATGATGTGGCTTTGCATGGCCATTTCATTGTTGATGCCCAGCGCACGCATGCGCTGCTGCACCGGCTTGGACGCTTCCCACTGGTCCTTCACTGCCTCGTCGCCACCGACGTGCACGTACTTGGCCGGGAACAGGTCGATCACTTCTTCCAGCACGTTCTCCAGGAAGGTGATGGTGCTGTCTTCGGTGTTGAACAGGTTGGGGAACACGCCCCATTCGCTGATCGGCTTCAACGGTGTATTGATCGTGCCCAGCTCCGGATACGCGGCAATCGCCGCGGTCGCGTGGCCCGGCACATCGATTTCCGGGATAACCTGGATATGCAGCCTGGCCGCATAGGCGATCACCTCGCGGATCTGCTCCTGCGTGTAGAAGCCGCAGTAGGGGTGTTCCTGGCCGCTGACCGGATCGATGCCGCCATCGCCGGCCGGCAGGCGGCAGCTGCCCACCCCGGTCAGCTTCGGGTAGCGCTTGATCTCCATGCGCCAACCCTGGTCATCGGTCAGGTGCCAGTGGAAGGTGTTGAGCTTGTGCGCGGCCATCGCGTCGAGCACGCGCTTGATCTCGTCCAGGCTCTGGAAGTGGCGCGCGGAATCGAGCATGAAACCGCGCCAGCTGAAACGCGGCGCGTCCCGGATCTGCACGGCCGGCAGCACGCCATTGCTGCCGCCGGTGGCGAGCTGGGCCAGGGTGGTGGCGCCATAGAACAGGCCGGTCTCGTTGCCGGCCTGGATCAGCACACCCTGCGCGGTGCTTTCCAGCGTGTAGCTCTCACCGCTGTCGCGGAAGGTGGGCACGATCTGGAAGTGGATGCTGCCGCTCTTGGCCGCTGTCCTGCCCTTGGCCAGCGCCAGGCGTGGGCCGCCACTGCGGGCCAGCAGGTCGGCAAACTGCGCGGCGACGCGCTGCGCGGCTTCGCCTTCAGCCTGCAGCAGGGTGTCAGCGCGCACGGTGATGCCGCGGCCCTGGCCGTGCTGCACGGTGGCCGGTGCAGGAATCAGCATCAGGCTGCCGGCACGCAGCTGCGGGCCGGGGGCTTCAGCGGCGGGCGTGGGATCGGCGGCCAGGGCCGGCAGCGCCGGCAACAGCACGAGCAGGCTGCCCAGCAGCACTGCGCTGCGCATCCGGGCGCGGGAAGGCTTGAGCATCGGTACGACTCCTTGGAACGGTGCGATGAACGCTATACATGAAAAACGCCGGGCCCGGAATGACCCAGGCCCGGCGTGCGTGCACGACTCGGCGATGTTGCCGCCGCTGGATCAGTACTTGAAGCGGAAGTTGAGGTAGTACTGGCGGCCGTTGCTGTAGAACGAGGTCGGGATGGCCGCGGTCTGGTAGTACTTGTAGGTCGGGTTGTTGAGGTTCAGACCGTCCAGGGTGATGCTCAGCCAGTCGGTGGCCTTGTAGCTCAGCGAGGCCGACAGCGTGCCGAAGTCATCCTGGTAGTACGGGTTGGTACCGGACAGGCTGATCAGGAACGAAGAGCGGCGGGTGTAGCTGACTCGGGCACCGAAGCGTTCGTTCTCGAAGTAGGCACCCACGTTGTAGGTGTTCTTCGAGGTACCCAGCAGGTTGTGCGAACCATCCGACCAGGTGTGCGCGGTGGTGCCGTTGGCGTAGGTGTAGTTGGCGTTGACGCCGAAGTACTCGCCGATCGGCTGCTCGTAGGCCACTTCCACGCCGGTCACCTTGCCGTCGGCATTGATCGGGGTGGAGATCTGGTAGGTCTCGAGCTGGTTGGTCAGTTCGCTGTACAGCTGGCGCGAGACCACGTCGAAGGCGATGTAGTCCTTCAGCTTCATGTGGTACGCCCCCACCGACAGCAGGCCGCGCGGCATGAAGTACCACTCCAGGTTGGCATCCAGATTGCTGGACAGGGTCGGCTTCAGGTTCGGGTTGCCGCCGCCACCGGTCTTGTTCAGATCCGAACCGTAGGAGGAGGCGCCCAGTGCCGAGTAGTCCGGCAGGGTCTGGGTCTGCGAAGCGGCCACGCGCAGGACGAGGTTGTCGTCCAGGTCGAACTTGATGTTGGCGCTGGGCAGCACGCGGTTGCGCTTGTTCTGGAAGGCCATGCGTTCCCACATGCCGAACAGGCTGCTGACATCGGCATCGGCGGCCTTGCTGACGGCGTTGTAGGTGTCGATGTCCTGCTTGATGTTGACGTAGCGCAGGCCGACGTTGCCGCTCCACCAGTCACCACGGAAGTTGGCCTGCACGTAGCCGGCGAAGTTCTTCTCCTGCACCTTCCACTCGGCACCGTAGTTGTGGCGACCGGTCGGGCCATCGTTGCCGGCCAGCCAGGTGGAGTTGTTGGTCACCGCGTCCTTCAGCGCACCCGGGGTGAAGTACCAGATGTTGCGTGGGAAGGTGCCGCCGATATCGCCGGCAAAGCCGCTGGGGTAGTTGGAGGTGGCACCGTTCTTCAGCGCGCTCCAGATATCGCCCGGCGTTGCGCCTTCCGGCGACAGCGCTTCGCGCTTGTGGTCAGCGAAACGCAGGCCGAAATCGATCGAGTTCAGCACGCCGCCGTCGTTGAAGTACTGGTTGAAGTCGAGCGTTGCCCACTTCTCCTTGTCCTCGGCAGTGACCTGCTGGTTGCCCCAGGTGCCGAAGCTGGTGACGCCGTTGGGCGAGAGGTCGCCGCCCAGGCTCCAGTCGATCGGCGAGCCGTTGCCGTGGGTGGCCCAGCTGGCGCCACCGCCATTGGCCAGGGTGACTTCAGCGATGTACTGGCGCGGCGTCTCGCCGGTGCCCTTGGTGCTGCCGGCCTGGAACTTGGCGGTCAGGCTGTCGCTGATCTGCCAGTCGGCATCGAAGGTGACGTAGCTCGACTTGGCCGTCGACTCGCGGTAGATCATGTCGTACACCGCGTAGTTGGTGCCCGGCACGCCCGCGTAGGTGGCGTTGGTCAGCACGCCGTCCTTGACCACATAGCCCGGATTCGGCGCCTGCGACTTGGCGAAGCTGTTGCCGAACATCATGAAGTTGCGGTTGTAGTTGTTGGCTTCCAGCTTGGAACTGAAACCGTTCAGGCCCAGGGTAAGCGTGTCGGTCGGCTTGAACTGCAGCGAGACCAGGCCGCCCTTGCGCTCACGGGTCTGTTCGAACAGGGTCGAACCCAGCAGGCCCGGCACGTTGACGCCGATCAGGTCCGGGTTGGTCTGGGCCACCGGATCGGTCGCGGCGATCTTGAAGAAGCCGCCCGGGATTTCCTGTGCTTCACGGCGCAGCTCGCGCTTCTGGCTGAAGCCCTGCACCATCACGCCGAAGGTGCCTTCGTCGTTCTTGTAGTTGAACAGCGCCGAGTACTGCGGGTCGTTCGACTTGGCCTGGTCCGAGCGCACCATGCCGATCGAGCCTTCGGCGGTGATCTGCTTGGAGAACTCCAGCGGCTTGCGGGTGATGATGTTGACGGTACCGGTGGTGCCGCCGTCCTGCAGCTTGGCCTGCGAGGACTTGTTCACTTCCACCGAGCTGACCAGTTCGGAGGGCAGCAGCGAATAGCTGACGCTGCGGCCGACGTTGTTGCCCTGGCTGAGCACGAACCAGTCGGCCGAGCCGACGGTGTGGCCGTTGATCAGGGTCTGGGTCAGGCTCGGGCTGGTGCCGCGCAGGCTGACACGGTCGGCTTCATCGAAGCCGCCTTCGTCGGCGCTGGACGAGCTGATGTTCACGCCCGGCAGGCGCTGCAGGGTGTCGGCGACGTTGTGCGCCGGCAGCTTGCCGACGTCTTCGGCGGTGACCACTTCCACGCGCGCATTGGCTTCGCGCTTGGTATCGAGTGACTTTTCCATCGAACCACGGATGCCCGTGACCGTCACGGTGTCCAGATCGGTGGCGGTCGGGGCGGCCTGCTGCGCGTGCGCACTGAAGGCGATGCAGCTGACGATGGCGGCCGAAAGCAGGGTCTTGCGGGTGTTCATGATGTCTCTCCTCATCACTCGATTGGATGCCGGCGGCGGTGTTCGGTTACGGTTGCAAAGACATGCGCGGGGTGGCGGCGAAGTCCCGTGCGTTGGCGTGCCACGTACTGCGTGCTGCGATTGCGTTGAAGCTGGTTGCGGTGTCAGGCGGCCGACTGCTGCAGGTACCAGCTGGCAGCGCCGACCACGCCCAGCTGGCCGTGCTCGACCACCTTCACCGGGATGCGTGCCAGCGCCTCGCCCATCGGCCCCTTCTGCAGGTAGCGTTCGACGAAGGTGCTGGCATGCAGGTATTCGCGGATCTGCGGCAGGATGCCGCCGGCCAGGTAGACGCCCCCATGGGCGCCGTAGAACAGGGCCATGTCGCCGATGGTGCTGCCGAGCAGGCCGCAGAACACATCCAGCGCCTGGCGCGCGTGCGCATCGCTGTCGGCCATCGCCGCGGCGGTGACCGCATCGGGGCTGGCCAGCGTCGGCGCCTGCCCCTGCAGCGCGCACACCGCGCGGTACAGGTTCATCAGGCCCGGGCCGGACAGCGCGTGCTCGATCGACACGTGCGCGCGGTCGCGCTGCATGTGGCGCACGATGGCCATTTCCAGTTCGGTGCTGGCCGCCAGGCTCGGCTGGCCAGCTTCGGTGGCCAGCACCACCGGGCCGTGCGCGGTGGGAATCCACAGTGCGGCGCCGAGGCCGGTGCCGGGACCGACCACCAGGGTCGGGCCGCGTGCAGCGGTCTCCGGTCCGCACAGGTGCAGCACGCCACTGGCGTCCACCTGCGCGGCGGCGTAGGCCACCGCTTCGAAGTCGTTGACGATGTAGACCCGCTGCAGGCCGACGTCGGCCTCCACCTGGCGCGCCGACAGCGGCCACGGCAGGTTGGCGGTGATCACCGTGCCATCCTCGCGGGCATAGCCGGCGCTGGCCACCACGCAGTGCGTGGGCCGCGGGCCGTTGCCGAGGAAGTCGGACAGGATCGCGCTCAGCCCAGCGTGGTCGGCATTGCGGTACTTGCGGTACTCCAGCACCTGCACCGGATGGGCATCATCACCGCTGGCCTGGACCCGGGCCACGCGCACATGGGTGCCACCAACGTCGGCAGCCAGGAACGAGGGCGCAACGCGGGACAGGACATGGGCCGGGGCGGGGTGGCTGGCGGTCACGCGGGCTCCTGCTGCAGGTGGGGCCGGACCCAGGATCGGGGACGGCGATTGGGGCGGAGTCTGTAACCGCGCTGACAACGATGTCAACGAGTTCGTGACACTTTCGTTGCTGCGCCGCAACGAATGCGACGGACGGTAAACGTTTACATGGCGTGAGTATTGGTTTCACGCGAGAACCGTTGCCGCATGGGCCTCAAGGCCCACTGCGCATTCAGCACACTGCCCCGTGAGCTGGTTGCGCAGTGCAGCATGGGCAGCGCCGCGCTGCATTTGGAAGTTGACAAAGCGCGGTTGTCCATCGAAAGAATGTGACAACGTTGTTCCCAGCCACTCTCCGACGCCGCGTACTGCGGCCGTCGCCGCAGGAGCCCTCCTGATGTCCGCCGTCCCCGCTGCAAGCGCGCGCCCGAACGTGGCCACCTCCATCGCCATCGTCGGCGTGCTGTTCTTCCTGATCGGCTTCTTCACCTGGCTCAACGGCCCGTTGATCACCTTCGTCAAGCTGGCCTTCGAGCTCAGCGAGGTCGGCGCCTTCCTGGTGCTGATGGTGTTCTACCTGTCCTACTTCTTCCTGGCGCTGCCGTCGTCGTGGATCCTGCGCCGCACCGGCATGAAGAAGGGCCTGAGCCTGAGCCTGCTGGTGATGGCCGGCGGCGCCGCGCTGTTCGGTGAGTTCGCCACCCAGCGCTGGTACCCTGGGGCGCTCGGCGGCCTGTTCGTGATCGGCAGTGGCCTGGCCCTGCTGCAGACCGCGATCAACCCCTACATCTCCATCCTTGGCCCGATCGAAACGGCGGCGCGCCGCATCGCGCTGATGGGCATCTGCAACAAGATCGCCGGCATGCTGGCGCCGGTGCTGATCGGCACCGTGGTGCTGCATGGTATCGGCGACCTGTCGGCCAGCGTGGCCGTTGCCGATGAAGCGACCAAGGCGCAGCTGCTCAACGAGTTCGCCGCCAAGATCCACTCACCGTACCTGGCCATGGCCGGCCTGCTGGTGCTGCTGGCGGTGGCGGTGCTGTTCTCTCCGCTGCCGGAAATCAAGTCCGCCGAAGCCAACGCCACCCCCACCAGCGCCGGTGCGGCCGAGCGCCGCAGCATCTTCCAGTTCCCGCACCTGTGGCTGGGCGTGCTGTGCCTGTTCGTCTACGTGGGCGTGGAGGTGATGGCCGGCGATGCGATCGGTACCTACGGCCACGGCTTCGACCTGCCGCTGGACCAGACCAAGATGTTCACCTCGCTGACCCTGTTTGCCATGCTCATCGGCTACGTGGTCGGCCTGCTGCTGATCCCCAAGGTGGTCTCGCAGTCGCGCTACCTGACCATCTCGGCAGTGCTGGGCGTGGTGTTCTGCCTCGGCGCCTGGGTCACCCACGGCTATGTCTCGGTGGGCTTCGTGGCCGCACTGGGCTTTGCCAACGCGATGATGTGGCCGGCCATTTTCCCGCTGGCGATCCGAGGCCTGGGCCGCTTCACCGAAACCGGTTCGGCGCTGCTGGTGATGGGCATCGCCGGCGGCGCGATCATTCCGCAGCTGTTCGCCGTGCTCAAGCAGCACATCGACTTCCAGCTGGTGTTCGTGCTGCTGATGGTGCCGTGCTACCTGTACATCCTGTTCTACTCGGTGATCGGCCATCGCGCCGGCCTGCCGCAGGACAAGGCCTGATCGGCGATGATGGACGGCAGCCAACCCCAGGGAAAACCCATGCGCAGAGCGACCATCAAGGACGTTGCGGAGAAGGCCAAGGTCTCGCTGAAGACGGTCTCGCGGGTGATCAACAACGAACCGTCGGTGATGCAGGCCACCCGTGCGCGGGTGCTGCGTGCCATTGCCGAGCTCGACTACGAGCCCGATCCGTCCGCGCGCAACCTGCGCAGTGGCACCACCTTCGTGATCGGGCTGGTCTACGACAACCCCAACCCGTACCACATCATCGGCGTGCAGAACGGCGTATTGGCCGCCTGCCGCGAGACCGGGTTCGGCCTGCAGATCCATCCCTGCGACTCCAGCTCGCCGCTGCTGGCCGATGAACTGGCCGACTGGGTGCAGCGCTCGCGCCTGGCCGGGCTGGTACTGACCGCGCCGATGTCCGAGCGCCGCGACCTGATCCAGGCGTTGACCGCGCGCGGCATCAAGCTGGTTCGCATCATCGCCGCCACCGAAGACCCGGCCGACGGTGCCTGCGTGTTCGTCGACGACCGCGAGGCCGCCTACGAGATCACCGAGCATCTGATCCAGCTCGGCCACCAGCGCATCGGCTTCCTCTGGGGCGGCATCTCGCACCGTTCCTCGGGCGAACGCTACGCCGGTTACGAGGCCGCGCTGAAGGACTACGGCATGACCGTGGACAAGCACCTGGTGGTGCAGGGCGACTACACCTTCGATGATGGTTTCCGTGGTGCGCGCCGCCTGCTGGCGCTGCGCGAACCGCCCACCGCCATCTTCGGCTCCAACGACGAAATCGCCGCCGGTGTACTGGCCGCGGCCAAGTCGGCTGGCATGAACGTGCCCTACGACCTGTCCATCGCCGGCTTCGAGGACAGCCCGTTCTCGCGCCAGTCGTGGCCGCCGCTGACCACCGCCAAGCAGGCCACCGAGGACATCGCCCGCCATGCCGCGCGCCTGCTGATCGCGCAGCTGCGCAGCGACGCCTATGACGACGCGCCGGCGCCGCTGCACAACCAGGGCTTCGTGCCGCAGCTGGTGGTGCGCGGTTCGACCGCGCCGATGCGCCCGGCCGGCGCACGCCCCCTTCCTTCCGATCCTGCCTGAGCCTGCCATGTCGCTGTCAGACCCCACCGCCACCTTGATGTTCGCCGAGGCCGCTGAAGCGGCCGACGTGGTTGCCCGCCAGTTCTCGCGCAACCACGCCACCATGGAAACCCTGGCCGCCAGCCTGCGCGCGGCGCCGCCGCCGTTCGTGGTCACCTGCGCGCGCGGCAGTTCCGATCACGCCGCCACCTACGGCAAGTACCTGCTGGAAACCCAGCTGGGCCTGGTGGTCGCCTCGGCCTCGCCGTCGGTGGGGTCGGTGTATGCCGCGCCGCTGCAGCTGCGCGGCGCGCTGTTCATCGTCATCTCGCAGTCGGGCAAGAGCCCGGACCTGCTGCGCAACGCCGAGGCCGCCAAGGCCGCCGGCGCGCGCGTGGTTGCGCTGGTCAATGTCGAGGATTCGCCGCTGGCGCAGCTGGCCGACACGGTCATTCCGCTGCATGCCGGTGCCGAAAAGAGCGTGGCTGCCACCAAGAGCTACCTGGCCTCGCTGGCCGCGCTGCTGCAGCTGGCTGCGTACTGGAAGCAGGACAGCAGCCTGCGCAATGCGCTGGACCTGCTGCCCGATGCCATGCGCGAGGCGTGGCAGTGCGACTGGAGCGCAGTGACCGAGGGCCTGGTCGAGGCCACCAATCTGTTCGTGCTGGGCCGTGGCCTGGGCCTGGGCGCAGCGCAGGAAGCGGCGCTGAAGTTCAAGGAAACCTGCAGCCTGCATGCCGAAGCCTACAGCTCGGCCGAAGTGAAGCATGGCCCGATGGCGCTGGTTGACCGCGGCTTCCCGGTGCTGGCTTTCGCCCAGCCGGATGAAACCGGCGCCGGCACCCGTGCAGTGGTCGATGAGTTCACCGCGCGTGGCGCGCGGGTGTGGCTGGCCGGTGCCGGTGGCAACCTGCCGGTCGCGGCCGCACCGCATCCGCTGTGCGCGCCGCTGCTGACCGTTCAGAGCTTCTACCGCGCGATCAACGCGCTGGCCCTGCGTCGCGGCTTCAACCCGGATCTACCGCCGCACCTGAACAAGGTCACGGAGACCGTGTGATGGCCACCGTGCTGCGCAATGCCCGCATCCTGGTCGGGGATGATTTCCGCGATGACCTGGCGGTGGTGATCGAAAACGGGAAGATCACCGCGCTGTTGCCCGACGCCGCGCCGCAGCTCGGCCAGGCCGATGAGCAGATGGACCTGGGCGGTGGCTGGCTGCTGCCCGGCTTCATCGACGTGCAGGTCAACGGCGGAGGCGGCGCGCTGTTCAACAACACGCCGGACGTGGCGGCGCTGCGCACCATCGCGCAGGCGCACCGGCGCTTCGGCACCACCGCAATGCTGCCGACCCTGATCAGCGACGACGTAGCGGTGATGCGCGAGGCCATCGCAGCGCTGCGCGAGGCCATCGCACAGGGCGTGCCGGGCGTGATCGGCATCCACCTGGAAGGCCCGTACATCGCACCGGCGCGCAAGGGCACGCACGACGCCAGCAAGTTCCGCGTACCGGATGAGGAGGAGATCGCGCTGGCGGCCTCGCTCGACAACGGCGTGACCCTGCTGACGCTGGCGCCGGAACGGGTGCCGCTGGAAACCATCCGAGCGCTGGTCGAGCGCGGCGTGATCGTCGCCGCCGGTCACACGGCAGGCACCTACGAAGAGATCCGCGCCGGGCTGGATGCCGGCGTGCGCGGTTTCACCCACCTGTACAACGCGATGTCGCCGCTGCAGGGCCGCGAGCCTGGTGCGGTGGGCGCTGCGCTGGAAGACCGCGACAGCTGGATCGGCATCATCGTCGATGGCGTGCATGTGCATCCGGCCAGCCTGCGCGTGGCGCTGGCGGCCAAGCCGCGCGGCCGCCTGCTGCTGGTCACCGACGCGATGCCGCCGGTCGGTGCCGACGATCCCAGCTACGTGCTGTACGGCGAAACCATCACCGCCATCGATGGCGTGGTACGCAACGCTGCCGGTTCGCTGGCGGGTTCGGCGCTGGACATGGCCACTGCGGTGCGCAACACCGTGCAGCTGCTCGGTCAGCCGCTGGCCGAAGCGGCACGCATGGCCTCGACCTATCCGGCACAGTTCCTCAACGTCGATGACCGCCTGGGCCACATCGCCGAAGGCTACCAGGCCGACCTGGTGCTGCTGGACGATGCGCTGCAGGTGCGTGGCACCTGGATCGCCGGACAGTACGAGGCCGCCTGATGAACGCGACGCCGCCACGCCGGCTGGGCTCGATCGATGCCCTGCGCGGCATCACCGTGGCGGCGATGCTGCTGGTCAACAATCCGGGCGACTGGAGTGCGGTGTTCGCACCGCTGCGTCACTCGGAATGGCACGGCTGCACGCCCACCGATCTGGTGTTCCCGTTCTTCCTGTTCCTGGTCGGCGTGTCGATGGCCTTCAGCGTGGCACCACGCGCGCTGGACGTGGCGGCGAGACCCGCACTGGCGCGCGGCGTGCTGGAGCGCGCGCTGCGCATCCTGGTGGCCGGTGCGCTGCTGCATCTGCTGATCTGGTGGGCGCTGGATACGCACCACTTCCGCATCTGGGGCGTGCTCCAGCGGATCGCCGTGTGCGCAGCGCTGGTGGGTGTGCTGGCGGTGTATGCACGACCGCGCGTGCAGGCCGGCGTGCTGGTCGCGCTGCTGGTGGGCTATACCGTGCTGCTGCTCGGTATCGGTGACCTGGCGCCGTGGACCAACCCGGCCAGCCGTCTGGACACCGCGCTGTTCGCGCCGTGGGTCTATCAATGGCACGCCGATACCGGCCTCGGCCATGACCCGGAAGGATTGCTGAGCACACTGGGCGCGCTGGCCAGCACCGTGCTCGGCCTGCTGGCCGGTGGCCTGCTGCGCAACGGGCGTGCTGCTGCACTGGCCGGGCTGGGCGCAGTGACGGCCGTGCTCGGCCTGCTGCTGGCCCTCGTGCTGCCGCTGAACAAGCAGCTGTGGACGCCCAGCTACGTGCTGTGGACGGGCGGTCTTGCGGCGCTGGCGCTGTGGCTGGGTCATCTGTTGATCGACCAGAAGGGTTGGCCGGCGTTGGGCCGGCGTTTCGGCGTCAACGCGATCACGGCGTACCTGGGCGCCTCGGTGATGTCGGTGGTGCTGCTGGCGACCGGCGCCTGGGGCTGGATCTGGCAGCAGCTGGCCACCGCAATGCCGCAGGCGCTCGAGCTGGCGTCCATGCTGCAGGCGCTGGCGTTCGTTGCATTGTGGTGGGGCGTGGCGTGGTGGCTGGACAAGCGCAGGATCTACCTGAAGATCTGAGCACCCCGGGGTCGGACCCCTTTCCGCAGGAACGGGCGCTGACCCCACCTGCGAGGCTGAACGATTTCAGCCACATAACACCCAGGTGATGATCGTCGGACTTCACATTCAAAATGTGATGTTCAGCGCATAAATTCATCTATCGAAACCATTCACCGCACGGCAGACTGCCAGCGCAGTGCCGCATATCCGCAGTTCCTGTTCACCCTGTCCAGGAGTGCTGTATGTCCCGTGCCGTCCCGCGCGCGCTTCGCCCGCGCCGCCTCTCCGTTTCCGTGCTGAAGGCCCTGGCGGTCCCCTCCCTGCTGTTGTCCGCCGGCGTTGCATGGGCCGGCTGCGATACCGTTGCCCCGGTCGCCGGCCAGACCGTCACCTGCAACGCCAACGCGCCGAACCCGCAGACGGTGCCCATCACCGCCAGTGGCGCGGCCGGCATCACCGTCAACGTCGCCAACGGCGCACAGCTGCAGCAGAGCGGTGGGGCAAGCGCCATCGCGCTGGTCGGCGCCGGTGGGCACCTGCTGTCCAACCTGGGCACGATCAGTTCGGTCGGTGGCGTGGCCGTGCAGCTCGGTGGCGGCAGCCGTGTCGACAACACCGGCAGCATCAGTACCGGCAACACCACGGCCCTGCAGTTCGTCGGTGCCGGTGACAGCGTGCTGGTCAACCGCGGCACGATCAGCGGGCGCACCGGCGTGCAGTTCGATGCCGGCAATGATCGCCTGGAGATGCAGGCCGGCAGCATCAGCGGCGGCGTACTGCAGGGCGATGGCAACGATGTACTGCTGCTCGGCAATGGCACGATCGACAGCGTTGACCAGGGCACGGGCGATGACCAGATGACGGTCAGCGGCGGCACCGTCACCGGGCTGGTGACGCAGGGCAGTGGCCGCGATGATTTCGTCATGACCGGCGGCACCGTGGGCGCACTGCAGCAGGGCGACAACATCGACACCTTCCGCATGAGCGGTGGCCGCATCATCGGCGCGTTCGAGGACGGCGACCAGGCCTGGATGACCGGTGGCCGTATCGGCCGGGTCAACATGAAGCTGGACAAGAACCTGTGGGACCAGTCAGGCGGCACGGTGGATGGCAACGTGGTCACCGGTTTCGATACCGATACCATCATCATTTCCGGCACTGCCTACGTCGGCGGCAACATCAGTGTCAGCGGCGGCAACGACAGCGTGACCATCACCGATGGCACCGTGCGTGGACAGGTACTGCTGAGCACCGGCAACGACACCTTCAACTGGAATGGTGGCGGCATCGTCTACGGCGCGATCGATATGGGCCCGGACAACGACGTTGCGAACCTCAGCAATCTCAACCAGGGCAACCTCGGCGCTGTACCGCTGTTCGAGGGTGGCAGCGGCGTGGACCAGCTCAACCTCAGCAACGTCAAGACCGCAGGCGTCAGCCGCTTCCAGAACTGGGAAGCGATCGGCCTGGCCAACAGTACCGAACTGAGCTTCGACGGCGATCTTGTGCTGGGCGACAGCGCAACCGGCACCGGCACGCTGACCGTGGATGACACCAGTACCGTGTACGCCGGCAGTGGCGGTCATGCCATCCGCCCGCTCAACAGCGCCGGGCTGGTAGACATGGTCAATGCCGGGCGCATCGACCTGACCGGCAGCGGTGCCGGCGATGTGTTCACCGTGCGCGGCAACTACCGGGGCGACGGTGGCGGCCTGTACCTGCGCACGGTGCTGGGCGCGGACAACTCGACCAGCGACCGGTTGGTGATCGATGGCGGCGCCGCCACCGGCACCACCGGCATCGGCATCCTCAATGCAGGCGGCGGCGGTGCGGCCACATTGGCCGATGGCATCCTGGTGGTGCAGGCCCTGAACGGCGCGAGCACCGCAGCGGGTGCGTTCTCGTTGTTCGCACCGGTAGCGGCCGGTGCCTACGAGTACTTCCTGTTCAAGGGCGGAGTGAGTGCCGGCACCAGCGAGAACTGGTACCTGCGCTCGACCCTGGTGACCGGGCCGACGCCGGCACCGAATGGCAACGGCACCGCCACGCCGCCGCCGTTGACGCCGCCGGTGGCCCCGCCGCCACCGATCACCCCGGCCCCGCCGCCGCCGCCGGAGGGCGCCATCGACCCGGACCTGACCGCCGGCGAGACCGCACCGCCACCGCCGCCGCCGGAACCCGCACCGGTGGGACCGCCCAGTGACCCGGCGGTGCCGGATGTCCCGGTGGCCGGTGGTGCATTGCCCGGCACCGGCACACCGCCGAGCCCCGGTGCGCGTCCGGCTGAAGGCGCGGTGGTGCCGCTGTACCGCGTGGAAACCGCGGCCTACGCGGTGGTGCCGCCGCTGCTGCGCGAGACCTCGCTGGCCAGCCTGGGTACCTTCCACGAACGCCAGGGCGAGCAGCGCCTGCTGTACAACCAGGGCGCCTTCCGCACCGCCTGGGGCCGGTTGGTGGGGCAGAGCAGCGAGATCCACTGGAAGGGCGATGCACAGCCCGCTTTCGATGGCGATGTGATGGGCCTGCAGGCGGGTCTGGATGTGTGGGCCGCTGCTTCCGAGAATCATCGCAACCAGATCGGTGTGTTCGTCGGCCGTACCCGCGCGCAGGGCAAGACCACCGGCCTGGCGCTGGGCTGGGAGAACGTGCAGGTGGGCCAGAACCGGCTGGATGACAAGCACGTGGGCCTGTACTGGACGTTCACCGACAGCCGCGGTGGTTACATCGACGCGGTGGCGATGCAGAGCCGCTACGACGGCCGCGTGCGTTCCTCGCGTGGGCTGGGCTTTGGCGTGAGCGGCGACGGCACCAGCGTGTCGGTGGAGGCAGGCAAGCCGCTACTGCACTTCGGTCAGTCCGCATGGTGGCTGGAGCCGCAACTGCAGGTGATCTGGCAACGCACAGCGCTGGATGATCGGCGCGATGCGGTGTCGAGCGTGCGCTTCGACATCGACAACGCCTGGACCGGCCGCATCGGCCTGCGCCTGGCCGGCGATTACCAGCTGGCCGACAACGGCTGGCAGCCGTATTTCAAGCTCAACTACTGGCACGGCCGCTCTGGCGAAGATCGCATCCGTTTCGATGAGGATGTGATCGTCAATGCGCAGCGTTCGCGCGCGCTGGAGGCCGGCGTGGGTGTGGTCGGGCGTTTCAACCGCGCCATCAGTGCCTACGCCGTGGCTGATTACACCCGCGAACTGGGCGGCGACCGCAACGAGAAGCGCCGCATCGTCGAAGGCAACATCGGCCTGCGCGCGGACTGGTAGCGCCGTCGCGCTCCGGGCGGCCCCGCTCTGGTAGGTGCCGACCTTGGTCGGCACAGATCCTCCGCGCAGCCGAGCATAGGCTCGGCTCTACAACAACGGTGCGCACGCATCGGGTTCCACCAGCGCCCCGGCATGATCGGCCAACACCACCACTGCATGCAGCAACCCTTCCTCCACCTGCGGCGGACACTGCGCCTGTGCATCATCCACATCGCGGGCCGACTGCGCCGCCAACAACACACCGCCACACGCGACCACCGCCGCCATGCAGCGCGTCGCCTCGGCCAACTCTCGCCCGCGTGCCTCGCTTAGCTGCCGCTCGCGCCACGCCTGCCCATCGGCGGCGTGGCCCCGCACAAGGCCACGCAATCGCGCGAAGAACGCCGAGGGCGGCGCGTGTTCATGGGCGTCGGTGAGCGCATCTTCCAACGCTTCGGCGGCAGCATTGGACAGCTGCAGGCCGGGCAGGGCAGCGCCAAGCAGTGCCTGCAGGCGTGGATAGGTGGGGTAGGGCGTGTTCATGGCGGCAACCTCACGAGGCAAGGCCACCTGCGGGATGCAAGGTGGCGGGCGGTGCGGGTTGGCGTGCCGGTCAAAATCCAAGGGAAAAAAGCCGACGGATCGCGAGGATCCCCACGCACCGCCCGCCATGGGCGAGCCGGTGCATTGTCGTGATTGCCGCAGTGACGACAACTCATTCCCTTGGATATTTGATTCAGGACGCCAATCCCGGCCGGCACAAGAGGCGCCGACGGAGGCCGCCTTCCCGCGTTCTACGCAGCGAAGACATGGGCAAAGTTGCAAAGTACTGATCGCATCGAGGCCGTCTTCCCTCGGCCTGCGGTGGAGCCAGATGCGACAGTTCGCGCATGGAAAAGCGCATCGCCGGCAAGCTATGCTGCGTCCTGAGTCAACGACAAGGAAACGTCGCATGCAGGTTCGCAAGGAAGTGCGTCGCATCGGCGCACTGATGATCGCGCTGTTGGCTGCCAACGCCCTGGCCGAGGCCCCTACGTCGGTCGAGCTGCCCTCACCGGAGGCGCAGGTGCAGATCCTCAACCTGCTTGAACGGCAGGCGTTGTATCGCGACCGGGTGGACTGGCCTGCCACGCGCACACGGCTGCAATCGGTGCAGGGCGATCCCACGCAGCGGCTGGCGTTGCTGCGCGAAGCCATCGCGCTCAGCACGGGCCACCATGGTCTATGGACGACGACCCAGCGCCAGCGCGACTCCCTGGCGCGCGCGCAGCAGGCCGGCGCCGCCGCGGTGGACAGGGCCAAGGTCGCCGATGCGGTGGATGCACGTATCGGCTGGGTGGTCATCGAGGGCTATGCCGCCACGCCCGGCGCGACACCACAGGAAAAATTCCGCCAGGACATCCAGCGCGCTGCGCGGTGGCAGCAGGTGATCCGCAGCAAGGACGACGGCGCGCGCTGTGGCTGGATCGTGGACCTGCGTGACAACGGCGGCGGCACCATGTGGCCGATGCTGCTGGGCATGGCCCCGCTGCTGCGCACCTCGGTGCTGAACAACGAGGATGTGGGGAGGTTCGAAACCGCGCACGGGCCGGAGCGCTGGACGTTGACGGCCACCGCCGTGCAGCTGGCGGGCAAACCCTTGCTGGACTTCGGCCAGTCCGGCCATGTACTGCGCCAGCCAGGTGCGCCGGTGGCGGTGCTGTTCGGGCCGCGCACCGGCAGTTCGGGCGAGGCCTCGGCGCTGGCGTGGCGTGGCCGCGCGCAGACGCGCAGCTTCGGCCAGCCGACGGCGGGCGTCTCGACCGGCAACGTCGTGCACACCCTGGCCGACGGCAGCCGCCTGGTGCTGACCACCAGCGTGATGCAGGATCGTGACGGCCGCGGCGACGGCCTGAAGATCGAACCGGACCAGCACACGGAAGGGGATGCGGCCACGCTGGCGGCGGCGCAACAGTGGCTGCTGGCCCAGCCTGCCTGCCGGGGCCGCACATGATGCTGCTGATCGGCCAGCAGGAGCGGGTGATGGTGGTGGGCCCCACCGAAGCGCACCACTGCCTGCACTGCCAGACCGAAACCGACTTCGCCCCGCAGCTGCGCTACAGGATGGCCCGCATCGACCTGCTGTTCGGCTTCACCTACCAGCGCCGTTACGAGCTGGCCTGCACCCGTTGCGAACACGGCTGGGTACTGGATACCGACAGCATGGACCAGCAGCTGGGCGGGGTGCCGATTCCGTGGCGGCACCGCTTCGGCCTGCCGTTGATGCTGGTGGGGGTGGCCGCGCTGGCGGTGGCCGGATGGATGTGGCGGCACGGATACATCGGTTGAGGACCAGGCCTGTTAAAGTCTGCCCTGCAATCACGTACCGGAACCGACCATGGACCACGACACCCCGTTCGAACCCCTCAACGACCTCGAGGTGCGCCTGCTGCAGGCCCAGGACGGCACGCTGACCGCAGCGCAGTTCCTCGACGGCCTGCTGACCTCGACGGCGTTCGTGCTGCTGGACAAGGCCATCGGTGAAGATGGCGCCTGGGACGAGAGCATCTCGCCGCTGGTGTTGACCAGCGAGAGCGGCGAGCCGATGTTCGCGGTGTTCACCGCGCCCGAGCGCGCCGGCCTGTGGCACGAGCAGCTGCCGCAGTTCGCCCACGCGATGCCGATCGCGGTGCATGCGCTGCTGGCCGGTATCGGCGACGGCGTCGGCCTGGTGCTGAACCCGGGCCTGGACGTGGGCATGGAAATGATCCCCGACGCGGTGACCCAGCTGAAGCAGCGGGCGGCGGCGATTACGCGCGGCATGGCGCATTGATCCAACGATTGTCGGGTTGCCGGCCAGCGGCCGGCACTACCGCGGCCTGGTGCCGTTTTCAGGCGGGCCTGCTGGCGGTTGCAGCCGCCCTCGCGCGCCGCTGACAGGTATTTCGTACTTTTCCTAGCGCGCCCGGCGCCCACGTGGCGCCTGCGTTTCACGGTGGCCCTGTCTGCCGTGTCGTCTTTGCCTCTTCATCGGTCCCAATTCCCGCAACACGCTCACGGCCCCTTGGTCCTGCGCGCGTTGCCCCATGGATGGCTCTGTACCTTCTTCACCTTCTTCGCAATGGATTGCCCTGCGCTCGGCGTTGGCGATGCCCCAGGATGCCCATCGCTTCCTGAGACTGCATACGCCGTGCGGCCCCGATGTGCTGGTCGCCGAAACCCTCGATGGCGTCGAGCAGATCGACGGCCTCGGCTTCCAATGGACGATCACCGCCCTGTCGCTGGACGCCGGCCTGGCGCTGGCGCCGCTGATCGGGCAGGGCGCGCTGCTGCAGCTGCAACAGGCCGATGGCAGCGTGCGCCCGCTGCATGGCCGCATCACCGCCGCCGAGCGGCTGGGCGGCAACGGCGGGCTGGCCCGCTACCGGCTGCGCCTGCAACCGTGGCTGGCGTTCCTGTCACAGCGGGTGGACAGCTACGTCTTCCACGACAAGACCGTGGTCGAGATCGTCGAAGACCTGTTCGCCGATTACAGCGGGCTGGCCCCGGCCTGGCGCTGGTCGCTGGGTGACGCCAGCCAGTACGCACGACGCAGCCTGACCACCCAGTACCAGGAGAGCGACCTGGCCTTCGTCCAGCGCCTGCTGGCCGAAGAGGGCATCTATTACTGGTTCGAGCATGCCGGCGAGCCCGGCGGCACGGACTTCGGGGCGCACACGTTGGTGCTGGCCGACCACAGCCACGACACCGCCGAACTGGGCAGCGTGCGCTTCCATCGCCGCGACGAAAGCGAGCGCAGTGACAGCGTGCAGCAGTGGTCCACCGCGCACCGCTGGCGACCGGGCAAGGTCGAGCGTGCGACCTGGGACTACCGCACCCTGGAGCGGCGCCAGGCCAGCGCCGAGGCCGCGCAGAGCAACGACCTCGGCATCGTCGACCGCGACACCTGCGGCCCCTACGGCTGGCAGGACAACGCCCGCGGCCAGCGCCGCGCGCAGCAGCATCTGGACGCGCTGCGCGTGCGCGCGCATACCATCGACGGTGCCGGCCAATGGCGGGCACTGGCGCCGGGCGCGCGCTTCGGCCTGTCGCAGCATCCGCAGGTGGGCGAGGACGCGCAGTTCCTGTGCCTGTCGGTGCACCATCAGGCACGCAACAACCTCGATGCCGACGTGTTCGATGCACTGGAGCAGGCACTGGGCCCGTCCAGCGTGGCCGCGCCGGCCCTGCCGGGCGCGCTGTCCGGTCTGGCCAATGGCCAGGCGTCTGGCGAGGTGTCCACCGCGTTCTACGACAACCGCTTCGTCGCCATTCCGGCCGAGGTGAGCTACCGGCCGCAGACCGAGGACGGCCACGGCGCGCACCTGCATCCGCGCCCGACCATCACCGGCACGCTCAGCGCGATCGTGGTCAGTGACGGCGAGCCGCTGCTGTCCGACCGCGACCACCGCATCAAGGTGCAGTTCCCGTGGCAGCGCGGCGGCAACGCCAGCAGCGGCCTGGCCCATCCCGGTGGTGACGACAACGCCCCGGCCAACGGTGGCGCCTGGACCTGGGTGCGGGTGATGACGCCCTGGGCCGGCGACAACTGGGGCGGCGTGGTGCTGCCGCGGCGCGGCCAGGAAGTGCTGGTGGCGTTCCTGGAAGGCGACATCGACCGCCCGGTGGTGGTCGGTGCGGTCTACAACGGCCGTGGCCAGCAGGACGCACCGCACAACCAGATCAACGGCGGCGGCGCCAGCGCCACCGGCAACGCCGCCGCCTGGTTCGAGGGCAATGACCACGCCGCGGTGTACACCGGCTTCAAGAGCCAGGCGCTGGCCGACAGCCAGGGCGGTACCGGCGGCTACCAGCAGCTGCGCTTCGACGACACGCCCGGGCAGGGCCGCGCGCAGCTGTCCACCACCCAGCACGAGACCACGCTGACCCTGGGCCACCTGAAGGGCGGCCAGGACAACGTGCGCGAGGGCGAGCGCGGCTTTGGCGTGGAGCTGTCCACCCAGGCCCAGGGCGCGCTGCGCGCCGGCCGTGGCCTGCTGCTGACTACCGAACAGGGCACGCCACAGATGGCGGCGCCGCAGGCATTGAGCCAGCTGCAGGAAAGCCAGCAGCTGCTGCAGCAGCTGGCCGAATCGGCGGTCAACCAGCAGGCGCAGCTGCCCAACGACCCGACCGAACTGCCGGTGGACGCCACGCTGACCGAATTGCAGGAGACGCTGCGCGCCACCCACAGCGGCAGCGCCGCCGGCAGCATCGCCGGGGGCGATGGCGAAGCGCCGGGCTGGAGCGCGCCGGTACTGCTGGGCAGTGGCGTGGCCGGCGTGCTGAGCCTGACCCCGGCCGACCAGGTGTGGGTGAGCGGTACCCACACCACGCTGGCCAGCGGCGTGGCGCTGAACTGGATGACGCAGGGCTCACTGACGATGGCGGTGGCCGGCGGGCTGGTGCTGTACACCGCCGGCGTGCAGCCCAGCGGTGAAAGCCCGAACCAGGAGCGCGGCATCGCGCTGCACGCCGCGCAGGGCAAGGTGAGTGCGCGCGCGCACAAGCACCAGATGATCGTGGCAGCCAAGACCCAGGTGCGTATCGCCAGCACTGAGGCGGATGTGCAGCTGTCGGCACCGAGCAAGCATCTGCTGGCGACGGCGGCCGGTGCCTACATCCGCATTGAGGGCGACAACATCGAGCTGGGCGCGCCAGGGAAGGTGGAGTTCAAGGCCAGCCAGCGCGATTGGGTGGGGCCGGCGAGTGTGGCGGGGGAGGCGAAGGTGCCTGCTGGGCGCTTCAAGGGCTGTGAGCCGCACTTGAATGCCGCCGTGCGCCGGCAGGAGGCCTTCGCCGATGTCGGTTGAAGCATTGTGCGAACAGCTGGTTGCCATCGACCGCAGCAGTGCGGGGCAATGCCACCTGCTGATGCAGCCGGCGGAAGATCGATGCGAGCGCGATGAGGCCTTCGACGCGTTGCTGGAATCGGTCGGGATAGCGCCGGTTCCCGTCGCCATTCGACAGATACCGAAGGCCCTGTGGCCGTCCCTGATCCCCCTGGACCTGGGCAAAGGCCCGCATTCCCTGTTGTCGGGTCAGGCGGTGGAAATGGCGATGGCGCAGCGCTCGGTGTCGTCACTGCTGGCTGCGCGCCCACAACGTGCGTGTGCGTGGGTATGGACGCCGTTGCTGACACCACAGCTGGCCAGGCAGCTGGCCGAGCGTGCGGTCGCGCACTGCCCGCATGCGCAGGGCCGGAAGCGGTGGCTGCGCTTCTACGACCCGATGGTGACGGATCTGTTCCTGCAGTGCTCATCGCGCTCGCAACGGGCGTATCGGTTTGAAGGTGTCACCACGTGGATGTTCCTGGATCGATGGGGAGAGTGGGCCATCAGCAACGCCGTGGCGCCTGCACTGCCCGGTGACCCCGCCGTGTCCTGGCCCGAGCTGGAATCCATCGGTGCATTGAACCAGGCGTGGATCGGCGCGCTGCGAGCCGGAACGCCGCCGGATCGCGCCACGTTCGCGCAGGTGCAGCGCAGTGTCGGAGAAGGACGCCGTAGTGGTGTTCCCAGCGGTACTGATCTGGATCTGTTCGCCACGCACGGTCTTTCTATCGGGCCTCATTTTCACAGGCATCCCACGGTCCAGGCGCTACTGGCGCAAGTCGCGAAGGGTGAGCGGTATGGCGAACTCGTACTGCGGCTTGAAGACGCGGAGTGGCAGCGCATCCGCGCGGCGTCGTCGGCAGACGCATCTGCAATCAAGGGAGGGAAATCCACATGACGCCGCACGACGAGGATGGAAGCAACGCGAGTGGTTCCTATGCGGGTACCAGCAATAGGGGGATCCGCAGCGAGGCCGGCCAAACGATATCCGACCTTCCTGCTGTAACCGTGGTGCCATCGGAATCGCCGAACCGCTTGGTTTGCGACATCTGCCGCTCCACCGGGCTGGCCATCCTGCCGGTGCGCTACACGGTGGTGCCTGCCAGCTGCAACGTCGGCCTTGGTGGCCTGTCGCCCGCACACGCCAGCGATGTTGATGTCAGTGAGGCGGAATACACCTACGCGCTCAGAACGTTGCGCCAGGGTCTGCTGTACCTGTACTACGAGCAGGGCCCTTACGGTCCGGAATACTGGGAATGCTACGCCATCGCCGAGAACGGCACCTTGTGGCGGCAACCCACCGCCTACAGTGCCCGCGCGATCGCAGGCGGTGGCCTGCCCAGCTGTGGCCGCAGTGGCCACGATCCGATGCGCACGGAGTTCATCACCATCCAACGCCCGGATCTGTGCGGAACGGTCTGGCTTGCCTACTCCCAACACCCCTGGACGCCAGCGACGCTGGATCGATATGGGGCTGATCCGGACCTGCGCGCTGAGCGGATGCAGCCGATCGAACCAGCCACATGGATCACGTCGGCGAGAGCAGAAGGCGATCAAGCGCCATTGAAGGATGCCGCCGGGCTGGCCTCGGTCATGGAATATCGATGGCTGGATAACCCCTCAGGTGATCCGCCAGACCTTCCGTACAGCAGTGCGCTCCCGGGTGCCTCCAATCCGGACGGAGCGCTTCGCAAGGCGCGGCTGCACGCGCATGGAACGCGTTACCCCTGGTCACGGCGGGACTATCCTCGCAGCGAAGGTTTCGACCCGCGTCAACAGCGTTTTGAACGCCTGCAGCAACACAGCAGCAACGGGCGCATTGGCAGTGATCGGCAGGAGTACCCGCCCATGCTGCTGGGGCTGTGGGATGCGGTTGGCGTCGTGCACGAGCTCAGCGGCTATTGCAACGACCTGGTTGCCTGCATCAACCAGTTCAAGAGCGAGCGCGAGCTGGAAGTCAGCGCTGTTGACCAGATCGAACAGATCTCGCGCCTGCTGGAGCTCAATGGTGCGGTAATGGCAGGGAACTACGCGGCACAGACGGTGCGCGAAGTGGAGCGTCAGCGCCGCCTCGGCAATCCCTCGCTTCCCCCATGGGATCCCAAGGTAAAGCTTTCCGAGGAGGAGAAGCGGGAACTCGCGCGGGAGTATGAACGCCAGTTCCTGCCGCTCTACCTGAAGGACGCCCAGGACGCGTGGAAAAACAAGTACTGGCCACTGATTGACGAGCCCCGTTTCACCGCGTTCAAGAAGAACATGGACGCGATGACGCAACAGGTACTCGACCGGCTGGGACCGAAGATGTCGGTGCTGGTTGCGTGGCTCCGCCATGATCTTCTGCTCGCAACGCTGGAGGACTTTGATGGTCAATCTGCGGCGCAGGGAGTGTGGTTCGAGGAGATCATTGCCGACGCCATCGCGGTGCTTGGCATGCACGAGATCGGCCGAACGCTGTTGACTGAACTGGCTGGCGATCTGGCTGTGACCGGAAGATCGTCCTTGCTCTGGCGAGTCATTGCGCAGAATCAGGACGCTGCCAGGCTGGAGCTGCAGCAGACGCTCAAGGCGGCTGAGGCTGGGGCCAACACCGTGCTGTCCGCTGCAGGTGCGAGCTGGGCGGCCTTTGTGTCCGGGACGGCGCATCTGAAGACCTTCATCTCCAACTATCGCAAGATTGAGGCTGCGCAGAAGGAGGCAGTGCCATCCACCGCCAGTGTCCGCATCCTTCGCAACAGCGGCATTGATCGATTTGTCACCACCACCGGCGCGTTCCTGCTGAATCGATTCCCGATGAAGGGCATCCAGGATACCGCCGGCAATGCCATGGTCCGGTTCGTGCTTCTGACGCGGGCGTTGATGGAGCGCGATGAGGCCGTCAGCCTGGTGGCCGAAGAACTGAGCAGCGGCCAGCAGGGCAAGCGTTACTTCCTGGAGCGTATCCAGTTCTATCGCGCCAAGGGCAGCGCGCTTCCGATGCAGTTCGCACTTCGGGACCTGGAGCTGCATCACGGTGCGCTGGCGATGCGCACGCGTTGGCAGGCTGCGGCAGAAAGCAGCCGCAACGTGGTGCGCCTGAACTCGCTGACCGGCGTGCTGGAAATGGTGAACTTCATCCATCTGGCCACGAAGGTGGACAAGCAGACCCGTGACTACGCGACGTTATTGGCTTCTGGAATGTCGCTTGTGGCTGTGTATACCGGTGTGCATGAGGCTGTGGCGAAGGAGTTTTTTGGCGAAGGCAGCGCCAGTGCCATACGGATGAAGGTTTCCGGGAGTGTGATGGCGGGGGCGGGCAGTTTTATTGGGGCGTACTACAGTCTGTCGGACTTTAAAGATCGACTTGAGGATGAGCGGCACTGGACTGCTGCGGCTTTGCTGATGAAGGCGGCGCTAACATCGGCGATCGGTACTGCGAATTTTCTCACCGCGCTAGCTTATTCATCTCCCGTAGTTGAGCGCCATTTGGGGCGAAATTCGTTGAGCTTGGGCCTTCGTGGATTGAGGGCTGGGCTAGAGGCTGCCGCCGCGAAGGAAGGGGAGTTCGCTCTGTCTAGTCAGGCTATGAAACGCCTTGGTAGTTGGATATTGCGCCTGAGCGGCTGGGAGATTGCATTGGCATTGCTTGTGATTGAGGTGACGGTGTGGGCAATCAGCCCGAGCGATCTCGAGAAGTGGTGTGAGTCCAACGTATTCGGGAAGGGGGCTAGTAAAGCTCTGGGCCCGGGTAGCAATAGCAGGAACAGACAGGTGGTCGTTCTGAAGCAGAAGGACGCATTTGACAAAGCAATCACGGAAGTAGCTACGAGATCGCAGTTGTGAAAGATGCACAGCACATGGAGGTTCCGAGCAGAAGTCCGCTTGATACGCAGGCTGGTGTGATCTCAGGACTTTTCGTTGAACATGCGTTGGAGGATGTTCTGTCCCGTTCTGACGATCGAGAGCACATGGCCGCAGCAGGTGTAGTTGCAGCTGCGCTCGGGTTGAGTGGGCCATCGGCAGGCATGGCGGTGATGTCAGGCGAAGGGGCGCCGGAGCCAGTGGTGCGAGTCAGGTTCATGCTGGGAGAACTATCGGTATCTGCGCTGCTGTGGAACTGGCCATTCAGGGACGGGCAGAGGGTTCGAGTGGTGGGCAAGCGACGGCCCGATGGAACGTTCTTTGCGATTTCTGTACTGGACGAAGACCAGAGGCTGATCGTTTCCTATCCGCACGTCACGGCGGGCAGTGCCTCGCACTGGCTGCGTGTCTTCTGGGTCTCCTTGGGGATCTCAGTAGTTTGGTGGGGGGGCGCAGCCGCTCTCGCAACTGCCTTTGTCTGGGAAGTTAAATCCGATAGCAAGTTCGAAGTCATTTCTGGCGCCTGCATTGCCGGAGCCATAATTTTTGGCGTGATCGGATGGAGGATCGGACGTCGCTTATCTAGATTTGCGAGGATGGCAGATATGGTATTTGCTGCGCTGGACTGGAGTAATCCAAAGAAGATAAACCTTAGAGCCCGACGGTTCGGTCGAGCGCGAGAGGGTGATGGTTCCGGTGTTGGGGATACCTACTTCAGGTACTGAACGTGCGTGGTCATAGAAACCACTGGCGGCTGATGTCTATCGCCCTTGGGAGGCCTGTGCCTTGCGGAGATTGTAGTGAGTACTCAAAGTCGATTGCGGACACCTGGCAAAGTGCTGTTCGAAACAGATGCCGGTGTCATTTCCAACCTACGGGTCAGACACGTGGTGCAGAACGTCTTCTGGCGCGACGGGGATCGCGAAAAGATGGCGGCCACGGGCGCCGTTGCCGCCGCGCTGGGCCTCAGCGGTCCCGCCGCTGGCATGGCGATGATGTCCAATGAGGAAACGAAAGAGCCCGCCACCAGAGTTGAATTCCGGTTTGGCGAGATGCTGGTGAAGGGGCTGTTCTGGAATTGGCCCTTCAATGAGGGCGACTCCGTGCGGGTGGTCGGGCGTCGTGACAAGGCGGGGAACTTCATCGCCCTGTCTGTGCTTGATGAGCAGAAGAGACTCATCGTCTCTTATCCGTATGTCAGTTCAGGTAGCTGGGCCCACTGGATCGCGGTGACCATGTACTCGCTGGCTCTATCTGTACCCTTGTACATGATCTACATCGGTTTCTTCCTGATCAACGCCCTCACGGGAGACGGACTGGCACCCCTGGAGATGATCGCGGATGCGTACCTGATATGCGTTCTGGTTTGCTTCTACCTTGGATTCAGAATTGGCCGCCATTTCACGCGGTTCGCAAAGATGGCCGATGCGATATTCGAAACGCTGGGTTGGCCCAACGCAAAGCGCATCAATCTGAGGCGTATCACCAAGCAGAAGCGTCAGCCGGGCGACCATCCCGCGCTGGGCGATACCTATTTCAGGTACTGACCAGCAGCTCCTCGCACCATCCTCCCCAGCAAACCGCTCATCCCTACCGAGCCGCCGCAATCGCCTTTACCCGTGCCTTGGCCAGCGCTTCACCAATCGCTGGGCCTTTCAAGTGCGTCGTATCCAGGTCCCGCGCCTGCACCGACATTGCAGCCTGATGCAGGCGCTTGAGCGTTTCGCCCTGCGGGTAGTCGCTGTCCTCAAAGCCCAGCCGGCCGCGTTTGTCGGCCTCGCAGCACAGCGCGATGCGCGCCACACGTTCCGGTCGGCGCAATGCATCACAACGGCCCAGCAGTTCCAGCACCGTGGCGTCGCGCAGTTCGTCGATGCGATGCACGTTCAGATGCTCGCGGCAGACCGCTTCGGCCAGCTGCTGGTGCTCGGTGGGCACCTTCAGTCGCGCGCATAGGGCCTTCAGCGGCTCGATGCCACGTTGCTCGTGCATGATGTGGCGCGGCCATTCCTCCGGCGGTGTCAGGCCCTTGCCGAGGTCGTGGGTGAGGGCGGCGAAGCCGACCAGGTCATCGCCCGGCGCCAGCTTCGCGGCCATGTCGCTGACCATTTCCTGGTGGATGCCGGTATCGACTTCGGGGTGGAATTCGGCACGCTGCGGCACGCCGTACAGCGCTTCCAGCTCGGGCAGGATCGGGCCCAGCGCATGCGCGTCGTGCAGCGTGCGCAGGAACGCCGAGGGCTGTGCGCTGACCAGGGCCTTGCGCAGTTCCTGCCACACCCGCTCCGGCACCAGTGCATCCAGCTCGCCACTGGCGGCGATCTCGCGCATCAGGTTCATGGTTTCTGGCGCGACGGTAAAGCCCAGTGGCGCGAAGCGCGCCATGAAGCGCGCCGCGCGCAGCACGCGCAGCGGGTCTTCGACGAAGGCCGGGCCGACGTGGCGCAGCACGCGCTGTTCCAGATCGCGCACACCGCCATAGGGATCGACCAGCGTGCCGGTGTCTTCGTCGCAGGCAATCGCGTTGATGGTGAAGTCGCGGCGCTGCAGATCCTCTTCCAGGGTCACTGCCGGATCGGCATCGACCACGAAGCCGCGATAGCCGCGGCCGGACTTGCGCTCGGTACGCGCCAGTGCGTATTCCTCACCGCTCTTCGGGTGCAGGAACACCGGGAAATCGCGGCCCACGGCGGTGTAACCCAGCGCCTCCATCTGCGCGGGCGTGGCGCCGACCACCACCCAGTCGCGGTCGCCGGCAGGACACTGCAGCAGGCGGTCGCGCACGGCGCCGCCGACAAGATAGATCTTCATGGGCGGGATCATCGCACGACCGCGGTGTGATCAATCCCCGCCCTGGTCGGCGTTGGCGGCGCAGCTGAAGTTCTTGCGCTTGTCCACCAGGCGGCCCATCAGGCGGTCGCTCAGCGGCAGGGCATCGCCGTTGAGGCGCCAGTCGTAGATCACGCTGAAGGCCAGCACGCGGGCCACGTACTCGCGCGTTTCCTTGTAGCTGATGGTCTCGATCCACAGGTCCGGGTCATAGCCCGGCCGCTGGCTCTGCCACCGCGCGGTCGGGGTCGGGCCGGCGTTGTAGGCGGCGATGGTCACGTAGGGCAGGCCGTCGTACTTGTTCATCAGCTGGCGCAGGTAGGCCGTGCCGATGGCGATGTTGGTGTCCGGGTCGTACAGACTGTCGGCGCCGCCGTAACCGGTCAGGCCGATCGACTTGGCCACGCTGGCGCCAGTGGTCGGCAGCACCTGCATCAGGCCCATCGCATTGGCAGGCGAGCGCGCGCGCGGGGTGAAGGTGCTCTCGGCGCGGATCTCGGCGGCCACCCAGGCCGGGTCCAGTGCATTGCGTGCGGCTTCACGGCGGATGGTGGCGTCGTGGTGCAGCGGGAAGCGCAGGTCGTACAGGCGCTGTTCCTGCGGCTGCTTGCCGAGCGCGAACACGGCGCGGTCGAACCAGCCGTTGTCCTGTGCCACGCGCACGGCGAGGCGGCGCTGGGTGTCATCGAAGCGCGACAACGCGCTGTTCCATTCGGCCACGGCCCAGCCGGTGCGGTCGATCTGGTACAGCGCCATCGCCCGCTGGATGGCCGGGTCGCGCGCGATCGCGGCCTGCGCCTGGGCGCTGTCGTTGGGCTTCCACGGACACAGGGTGTAGCCCTGTTGCAGTTTGTCGGCGGCCAGGAAGCCGTGGAAGGTGGGCGCGCGGGCGGCGTCGCGGAACAGCGGCTGCGCCTGCGATGCCTGGCCGGTCTTTTCCAGCATGCGGCCTTCGAAATAGGCCCAGCGCGAATCGCTGCGCTGCTTGCTGCCCATCTTGCGGATCGCGGTCAGCGCTGCCGGCCAATCGCCGCGCGACATCGCTTCGCGCACACGCCATTCGTGCAGTCGCTCGTCGTAGGCCGACTCCGGTACCGCGTTGAGGCGGCGCGCCGAGTCGGGCAGGTAGGAGGCCACCGTCCACAGTGCGATCTGGTACAGCACCTGGCCCTGCTGCGCGGCGCTCAGGCCCAGTGCCTGCGCGTATTGCGGCAGCTGCTGTTCGGTGGCGCCCGGGTCGGCCTTGGCCAGCTTTTCCAGGCCATCGGTGGCGATGCGCCGGCTGCGCTCGGTGCGCGGCCAGTTCAGCGCGCTGGCATTGGGCGTGTCGACGAAGGCGGCGTAGCTGTTGGCCTGGGCCAGCTCGGCGGCAGGCAGGCCGCGCGCGGCGCTGCGCATCACTGCCGGTTGCTGTGCGTCGGCGGCGGCATCGATGCGTTCCCAGCGCAGGGCGTCACTCAGCCCCCCCTGCGCCTGCAGCACGGCGAACACCGCGTCGCAGCCGTCCGGCAGCGACTTGCCGTTCTTGCGCCACAGATCCTGTGCTTCGCTGATCCACTGCGGATCGACCTTGCCGGTCACCTGGCGGGCCGTGAGCTGCGCGCAGCGCAGGCCCACGTTGTCGGTGGGCGCCCAGTTGGCCAGCAGCGTGGGCCAGTCCTGGCGGCGCGCGAGCGAGGGCAGCCACACGCTGCGGAAGGTCGTGGCCACGGCCTGGCCGTCGTAGCGCTTGAGGAAGGCCTGCGCCTGTGCGCGATCGACGGTGTCGATGTTGCGGCGCAGGTTGGCGTACTCCAGCCAGCCATAGGCGGGATGGCGGCTGAGCGCGGCGGCCTGGCCGGGATCGAACTGGCCACGTTCGGCAGCGGCGATGGCAGCCTTCAGTTGCGCGTTCTGGGCGTCGAGGGACTGGGCATTGGCGCAGCCGATCAGCAGCGTGGTGGCCAAGGGCAGCAGGGACAGGGCGGTCGAAGTGCGTCGGGTCATGGCGCTGAGCATAGCGGGCGTTGGCTGAATTCAGTTTCGCATCGTGTGCACGCCTTGGATGGAATGGGCTGGCGATGGATCTGGCCGGGGCGGTGTCCATGCGGGGGCGGCAGAAGCGACAACCGGTGGCGCTGATTGCAATCGTGCGATGATTCCGGCACAGCGCGGCCCGCCCTGCGTGGGCCGCTGTTTCCGCGAAGGAGCGTGGTATGCGCTATGTGTCTGTGCACACCCGTGCGCTGATGTCCGGCATCAATCTGGCGCCGCTGGTGGATGTACTGCTGGTGGTGTTGGCGCTGGTGATCACCACCTTGCCGATGGCGCAGACGACAGCGTTGCGGCCGTTCGAACAGCGTACGGTGTGTCCGCCGGGCCCTGGCCACGCGTTGCCGGCATCGGTTGCACTGCGTCTCGACGCAGCCGGCGGCCTCTACTGGAATGACCAGCCATTGGACGACCCGGCATTGCAGCGTGCCCTGGCCCAGCTCCAGCGGTTGCCACCGGGGCTCCAGCCCTCGCTGCACCTGACCACCGCCGACAGTACCGACTACGGCGACATGGCGCGGGTGCTGCTCGCCATCCAGGACCATGGCCTTCGCGTCACCGCGCAGGGCTACTAGCGCCGGCACCGGCAAGGCCGCTTGATGTCCGCTGGCAAGTCTCGGCGCGTGATGTCGTGCCCGGCATCACACCGCCCGCTTCGAACAGTACCGTCCGGTTTTTAACTGTAGTGATCTGACGCGATTGGCAGGTAATTGCGTCAATTCTGTGTGAAAAAGTGTCGATCATCACGCCGTGATTTTTACCGCTTGTTTACAAAGGAGACGCTGCCGCCATGCAGGGGGGAGCGCGGCAGCCCATGTCCCGACATTCCTTTGGAGAGAGAGCGAATGAATCACCTGCACCACCGCCCGTTGGCGGTTGCCGTTGCGCTGTGCGTGATGGCCCTTGCACCGTTGGGTGCCGCTGCGCAATCCACCACCAATCTGGACGCGGTGGAAGTCACCGGCACCCGCATCAAGCGTGCTGAAGTGGAAGGCCAGGTGCCGATCCAGACCCTGACCCGCGGCGACATCGAGCGCACCGGCCTGAGTTCGATCGGTGAAGTGCTGCAGCAGCTCACCGGTTCCGGCTCGGCGCTCAACGCCAAGTTCAATTCGTCCGGCAACTTCGGTTTCCCGCCTGATGGCAGCGGCGTGGGCGCCGGTTCGGCCCAGGTCGACCTGCGTCATCTCGGTGCCAAGCGCGTGCTGGTGCTGGTCGATGGCATCCGCTGGGTCAACGAGTCCTCGGCGTCGGGCGTGGGCGCGGCCACCGATCTGAACACCATTCCGCTGGCGATCGTCGAACGCATCGAAGTGCTGGAGGACGGCGCATCGTCGCTGTACGGCTCCGATGCCATCGCTGGCGTGGTCAACATCATCACCCGCCGCGAGTTCGATGGCGGCCAGGTCACGTTGAACTACGGCGAGTACAGCAAGGGCGATGGCACGCAGAAGGGCGTGGACCTGGCCTGGGGCACCAGCGGTGACCGCTACAGCCTGTTCCTGGGTGCCAGCTGGACCAAGCAGGACCCGGTGTTTGCCCGCGACCGCGAGCAGTCGCGCTTCCCGATTCCGGGCACCGGCCTGGCCTTCGGCAGCGGCGGCATTCCGCAGGGTCGCTTCGCCTTCGTCGATCCCAACACCGGTGCCGAGCAGGACATCGTGCCCAACACCGGCGTGAGCAACCCGCGCTATGACGGCAGCGCCGGCTGCAACCGCAGCGATGACTACCACTGCTTCACCAGCGCCGACCGCTTCAATTTCGCTGAGTACAACATGGTGCTGACGCCGTCGGAACGCAAAGGCCTGTTCGGCCAGTTCCGCTTCGACATCACCGACAACGTGCAGTGGTACATCAAGGCGTTGGGCAACCGCCGCGAGTCGACCAACCAGGCCGGCCCGGAACCGCTTTTCTTCGGTCCCGACGGCGCTACCGGCAATCCGTTGGCCGACAACATCGTGGTCTCGCGCCTGAACCCGTACAACCCGTTCGGCTTCGACCTGGTGTCCTCGGGCAACATGAGCCTGATCGGCCGGCGTCCGGTGGAAGGCGGCGCACGCGTGTTCAAGCAGGAGGTGAACACCACCTACGTGGCCACCGGCCTGGTCGGTGACTTCCATGCGGCCGACCGCAACTGGTACTGGGACGTCAACGGCATGTACAGCAAGAACAAGGCCGAACAGACCAACTACGGCAGCTACAACATCTACAACGTGAACATGGCCCTGGGTGACCCGGCGGTGTGTGCGGCCACGCCGGGCTGCGTGCCACTGAACATCTTCGGCGGCGCCGGTTCGATCACCCCGGACATGCTGAAGTGGATCCAGCCGGTGGTGCGCGACCGCAGCCAGAACGAACTGAGCCTGTTCACCGCCAACCTGTCCAGCGAACTGTTCACCTTGCCGGCCGGCGCGGTGTCGTTCGCCAGCGGCTACGAGTACCGCAAGTACAAGGGCTGGTACCAGCCGGATCCGCTGACCGTGATCGGCCACTACAACGGCGTGCCGTCGCAGCCGACCTCCGGTTCGTATGACGTCAACGAGGCCTACCTGGAGCTGAGCGTGCCGATCTTCGCCGACTCCGCGCTGGGCAAGAAGCTGGACCTGAGCCTGGCCGGCCGCTATTCGGACTACTCCACCTTCGGCGGCGAGTTCACCCCCAAGTACGGCCTGCGCTGGCAGGTGACCGATGACTTCGTGCTGCGCACCACCTACGCCGAGGGCTTCCGCGCACCGTCGATCGGTGAGCTGTACGGCTCGGCCGCGCGTGCCGATCTGCAGCTGTTCGATCCGTGCTCGGTGGGCCTGGGTGGCACGCCGCCGCGCGGCAGCGCCGCCAACTGCGCCGCGCTGGGTGTGCCGGCCGGCTTCCAGCAGGCCAACTCGCAGATTTCGGTGACCACCGGCGGCAACCGCGACCTGGAGCCGGAACGTTCCCGCAGCTTCAGCGCCGGCTTCGTGTGGAGCCCGTGGTTCGGCAACAACACCTCGTGGTCGGAGCGCTTCGACGTGGAAGTGACCTTCTACCGCCATGCCATCGATGGTGCGATCCAGGCGATCAACGCGCAGACCCAGCTGGATCTGTGCGTGGATACGCTCGACCCGGTCTACTGCGATGGCATCACGCGCGCCAGCACCGGTGCGGTCAGCAGCTTCAACAACCGCCTGACCAACCTCGGTTCGATCAAGACCGATGGCTGGGATGTGGACCTGTTCTGGACGCTGCCGCAGAGCTCGATCGGCCAGTTCAAGCTGGGCTGGAAGAACACCTTCGTCGGTCGTTACGAGGCCACCGGTGCGGCCGGCCAGAGGCAGCCGCAGAAGCCGGGTGTGGAAGTGGCCGACAGCTCGATTCCGGAATGGACCAGCAATGCCAGCATCGCCTGGACCTTGGACCGCTGGAGCGCCAACTGGACGGTGCGGCACATCTCCGAGCTGACCGAGAACTGCGGTGACGCGGTGGCCTTCCCGGTGTGCAGCAACCAGGCGGCGGGCACCAATACGCTCTCGGCCACCACCTTCCACGACCTGCAGGTGGGCTACAAGATCGACTGGATGAAGGGGCTGCAGCTGAGCGCTGGCCTGAACAACGTGTTCGACAAGGATCCGCCGATCTGCCTGTCGTGCTCGTTGAACGGCTACGACGCTTCGACCTACGACATCCCGCGTGGGCGCTACTGGTACCTGCGCGCGGATCTGCGCTTCTGATGGTGGGATGCCGCGCCGGGATCCTCCCGGCGCGGCGCTTGCTTTGCTTGGACCGGGCGGGCGGTGTGCTTGCCGTGCTTTGGTAGAGTCGAGCTCGCTCGACTAACTTTTCGCAGTTCAGTCGAGCATGGCTCGACTCTACAAGAGCAGGGCAGTCGAGCAAGCTCGACGCTACGGGCAGCGCGGCGCCGGGTTGCACCGGCGCCGCGTCTGGATCAGAACGACCAGGTGAAGGTCAGCGAGCCGTTGCGGCCATCACCGAACGCGCCGTAGCCGTTGATCTGCGACAGATACTGCTTGTCCAGCAGGTTGTTGAGGTTGGCCTGCACGCTGAACTCCGGCGAGATGCGGTAGCGTACGAAGGCGCTGACCAGCGCATAGCCGCTCTGCTCGATGCGACCGTAGGCCGGCACCGGATAGTAGATGCGGTTCTGCCAATTGGCACCGCCACCGACGGTCAGTGCCTGCAGCGACTGCGGGGTGTAGCTGGTGAACAGCTTCAGCGCGGTCTGCGGCAGGTTGGTATTGATGTCGGCACCGTTGATGTCCTTGGCCACATAGCGCGACGCACCGAAGGTGGCATTCCAGCCCGGGGCCAGTTCACCGTTCAGCTCGAACTCGAAGCCACGGCTGACCGTGCCACGCGCGGCGCGGTAGGCGGTTTCGCCGCCGGTACCGCCGATGACCGGTTCACCGGTGGACTGGCCGACGTTGTCCTGCTCGATGCGGAACACGGCCACCGAAGCATTCAGTCGGTTGTCGAACCAGGCACCCTTGACGCCCACTTCGTAGCTCTTGCCGTCCACCGGATCCAGGTAGCTGCCGTTGCGGTCCTTCAGTGTCTGCGGCTGGAAGATTTCGGTGTAGCTGGCGTAGGTCGAGTAGGTGTCGTTGATGTCGAACACCAGGCCGGCATACGGCGTGGTGACTTTGTGCGCGCGGTCGGCGCCTTCGCCTTCGCTCTTCCAGTCGGTGTAGCGGGCGCCGATGATCAGCTTCAGCGGATCGGCCAGCGACAGGCGTGCGGCGGCGTAGCCGGCCTTCTGGGTGATGGTGCCTTCGCTGGCCAGTGCCAGCGGGTTCCAGTTCGGCTCGCTGATGTTGCCGGTCCAGTTCAGGTAGCTGGCAAACGGGTTCCAGGTCTGGCCGGCGCCGCCGATCTGGTAGTCGCCGTAGTTGGCGTAGTCGCGCTTGTTGTAGCTCAGGCCAGCCATGAACTGATGTTCGCGGCCGAACAACTGGAACGGACCGTCGACATAGCCGTCCACGCCGGTGACCTTGCGCTCGGTGTTGTAGAAGCCTGCCGAAGGCGAGATGCCCGCGCCGGTGGTCTTGTCGAAGTACGACGCGCCGCTGGTCCAGTCGTTGTAGGCGGGGTAGAACAGCTTGTCGTCGGCCTTGGTCTCATCGTGGGTGGCGCCGAGCTTGAACTTCCAGCCATTGCTGAAGGCATGCTGCAGGGTGGCGAAGGCACGCTTGCTGGTGGTATCCCAGTAGGTCCAGTTCGGGCTGGCGTTGAACGATTCGTCGTAGCCGGTGCGCGAGCCGTCGGAGTACAGCATCGGGAATCCACCCCAGGTGGCGCCGTTGGCCCGCTTCTGCTGGTAGTCGTAACCCACGCTCAGCTGCGTGTCCGGGGTCAGGTCGGCATCGATCACTGCATAGCCCAGCGTCTTGTGCTGGTTGTAGCGGTCCATCTGCGCGTCGGTGTCCAGGTAGCTGCCGATCACGCGGCCGCGCACGGTGCCGCTGGCATTGAGCGCGCTGCCCACATCCACGGTGGTGCGGGTGCGGCCCCAGCTGCCGACGTTCACCGACACGCTGCCGGCCAGCTCGGCGCTGTCGGCGTGCTTGCGGATCAGGTTCACCGATGCGGACGGATTGCCGGCGCCGCTGAGCAGGCCGGTGGCGCCGCGCACCACTTCCACACGGTCATACAGCGCCAGGTCCAGGCCGGAGTCACCGTAGCTCCAGTTCTGCACCATCTGCGTGGGCAGGCCATCGAACTGGTAGGCATCGATGTAGAAACCACGCGCATAGAACTCGGTGCGCTCGCTGTCGGACTGGGTGCTGGTGATGCCGGTGGTGTTGCCCAGCACGTCGATGATGTCGTCCAGGTTCTGATCTTCGATGCGTTGGTGGCTGATGATGCTGACCGACTGCGGAATCTCGCGCGGCGCCAGGTCGAAGCGGGTACCGGCCGAGGTGCGGCGCACCGAGTAACCTTCGGCACGCTCGCCCTTCACCACCACCTTGTCGAGGGTGGTCGGGTCGGCGGCGGTTTCGGCGAAAGCGGCCGGGGCCAGGGCACAGAGTGCAACGAGCACGGCAACGGACAGCCGCTGCGGCTGCGGGGTACGGAAGGTGGGAGCGGTCATGGAGTTCCTGGACGAGCACGCGCGCTCGGCCGGCATCCAGGAGGCGAGGCGCTACGGGTAGGGGAAGGGCGGGCAGGCCGTCCTGGCACCACCGGAAACGAAAGAAATGGTAATACGAACTATTCCTATTTACAAATCATGAACGAACCGGCTGGTTGTTCATGCGGGCAGGTGGGTCAGCGCAGCAGCGGCAGCGGGTCGCGTGCGCCGTCGGCGCCGTAGATGCCCCAGTGCAGGTGGGGCGGCGTGCCCCTGGCGTTGCCGCTGTCGCCGACCTGTCCGAGCAGTTCACCGGCCTGCACCACCTGGCCGCGCGCCAGGCCCTCGGCCCAGTTTCCCAGATGCGCGTAGTAGTAGCGTTCGCGGGCCGGACCGATGACCCACACCTGGCGGCCGCCCAGCCCTCCATCGCGCACATCAGCGATGACGCCGGCCGTGGCACTGCGCACCGGTGTACCGCGCCTGGCGAAGATGTCGATGCCGGCGTGCGAGCGGTCACCACGGCGTGGTGCGCCGAAGGTGTCGGCGATCTGGCTTGGGCGTATGCCGTCCACCGGTACCGGCAGGTGCGTGGCGGCCGGCATCTGCGAAAGCGACCAGAGCATGCGCGGTGCGGCCGCCCACGGGCTGTTCCACAGCGCCACCGCGGCAACGATGGCACTGGCCAGGAACAGGCCGCGCAGCAGCCAGCGGCGCAGGCGACGGGCGGGGGAGGTGGTTGTGCTCATGGCTTTCGATTGTAGAGTCGAGCCATGCTCGACTGCTGTTGCCTTGCGGTCCCAAAGCAGTCGAGCAAGCTCGACTCTACGGGTGTGGTAGCAGCGGCACCTCGAAGCTGCGCTTCAGCGTGCCCAGCGCCACCGACGTACGGAAGCGCTCGATGTTGTCATCGGCACCGAACAGGCGTTCGGTGATCGCCTCGTACTCTTCCATCGACGCGGCCGAAAGCAGCAGCAGGAAGTCGCCATCACCGGTGATCGAGTAGCACTGCTGCACGGCCGGGTCGTCCTGTACGCGGCGCTTGAACGGCGCTACGCGCTCACGCTGCTCGCTGACCACGCGCACCTCGACGATGATGGTCAGCGGCCGCCCGACCTTCGCCGCGGCGACCACGGCCACATTGGCGGCGATCACCCCGCTGTCCTGCAGGCGCTTGATCCGCCGTTGCACGGCCGGGGTGGACAGGTGCACCGCCTCGGCGATTTCGCGTTGCGGCAGGGTGTTGTCCCGCTGCAGCAGGTCGAGGATGGCGCGGTCGAAACTGTCGAGCACGGGGGCGGTGGCCATGGTGAGCAGAAGTTGCACGAACAGGCTGTCAATTGAGCCAAGTGCTCGGCCCTGGCGCAATAGACTTTGCGCATGCAGACCTCACGACTTGCGCCGATGTTGCCGGCGCTGGCGGTGCTCGGCTCGGTCACCTCGCTGGCCATCGGCACCTCCTATGCCAAACACCTGTTTCCGCTGATCGGCGCGCAAGGCACCAGCGCGCTGCGCGTAGGCTTCTCGGCGCTGTTGCTGCTGCTGTTCTGGCGGCCCTGGCGCTGGAAGACCCGCCGCACGGATGCGATCACCATCCTGCGTTACGGGCTGACCCTGGGCCTGATGAACCTGCTGTTCTACATGGCGCTGCGCACGATTCCGTTCGGCATCGCGGTGGCCATCGAGTTCACCGGGCCGTTGACGGTGGCGATGCTGTCGTCGCGGCGGCCGATCGATTTCCTCTGGGTGGGCTGTGCGGCGGTGGGGCTGCTGTTGCTGCTGCCGATCGGTGGCGGCCCGGCACTGGATCCGGCCGGCGTGCTGTACGCGATGGGCGCGGCGGCCTGCTGGGGGTTGTACATCGTGTTCGGCAAGCGCGCCGGACACCTGCACGCGGGGCATTCGGTGTCGCTGGGCCTGCTGGCGGCCTCGCTGGTGGTGGTGCCGGTGGGCGTGGCGCATGCCGGTGCCGCGCTGCTCGATCCGAAGATCCTGGTGGCCGGCCTGCTGGTGGCGCTGGTCTCCAGCGCGATCCCGATGTCGCTGGAAATGATGGCGCTCAAGCGCCTGCCGAAGGAGACCTTCGGCATCCTGATCAGCATGGAGCCGGCGGTGGCCGCGCTATGGGCGATGCTGCTGCTGCACGAGCACCTGCATGGGCTGCAGTGGCTGGCGATCGGCTGCACGGTGCTGGCCTCGGTGGGCAGCACGATGACAGCAAGGCGGCTAAAGGTGCCGGTCACCACATGAAAAAGGGGACGGAGGGGATTAAGTCGTTTGTGCCACAAACGACTTAATCCCCTCCGTCCCCTTTTTTCAGCGCAGGGCGTTGGTCGGGACGTCGATCGCCATGGCCAGGGCGAGGTGATCGGAGAACGCGGCTGGTACGGCTTCCACGCTGCGGGTCTGCAGGCCGCTGCTGACCAGGATGTGGTCGATGGCGCGGTCCGGGCGCCAGCTGGGGAAGGTCGGCACGATGCAGCCCGGCGGCTGCAGCCGGGTCTTCCGGTACAGCACCTGCATTTCCGGGCGCTCGGCCAGGCAGTTGAAATCGCCCATCAGCACCGCGTTCGGGTGGTCGGACAGCAGCTCGGCGATGAAGCCCAGCTGCGACATCCGCGAGCCCGCACCCAGTGACAGATGCGCCACCGCGACGGCCAGGCCGTCGGCGCCGTCGCCGAACCTGGCCAGCAGCACGCCGCGCCCGCCGATGCGGCCGGGCAGGGCGTGGTCCTGCACTTCCACCGGTTCGAGCTTGCTCAGCAGGCCGTTGGCGCTGGAGGCAACCCCGCCCATGCGCCGGTTCGGCTGGTGGCTCCAGTAGTTGAAGCCGGCGCGCTGGGCCAGGTAGTGGGTCTGGTTGGTGAAACCCGAGCGCAGGCTGCCCGGATCGGCCTCCTGCAGGCCGACGATGTCATGTTCGCGCGCCAGGCTGGCGATCGCGTCCAGGCTGCTGCGCTTGCGCCCCGCCGGCAGCGCATGTGACCAGCTTCGGGTCACATAGTCGCTGTAGCGGCGGGTACTTGAGCCGGCCTGGATGTTGGCCGTCAGCAAGCGCAGGGTCCGTGTACGGGGGGAATTCACGGCCGGGAACAACGTCCTTTGGATCAGTGAGCCTGGGCGGCACCGCGTTCGCGGGCGATCAGGTGGTCGGCAATGCGCAGCATGTCCGGGAAGCTCTTGCCCTTCACCAGGTACTTGCCGTTGACGATGATCGACGGGGTGCCGCTGATCTGGCTGCGCTGGGCGAACTGCTTGGCCGAGTTGGTCTTGGCATTCACCGCGAAGCTGCCCATGGTGGCGGCGAACTGCTTCGGATCCACGCCGTAGGCGCCGTAGAACTTGGCGATGTCGTCAACCGAATCGGTGCCGCGCTCGCCCTTCAGGGTCTTCTGCGAGTGGATGGCGGCATACAGCGCTTCGTGGGTCTTTTCCTGCACGCCCAGGGTCTGCGCGGCGTAGAAGGCACGGGCGTAGTTGTCCCAGGTGCCGCCGAACATGGCCGGCACGTAGACGAAGTTCACGTCGCTCGGCAGGCCGGCCTTCCACGGGCCGACCAGCGGCTGGAACGCGGCACAGGCCGGGCAGACATAGCCGAAGATCTCGACGACTTCGACCTTGCCGGCGGCCGGCTGGAACGGCTGGCCGTTCGGGATCAGCTGGTAGTCGGCGCCTTCCACCGGGGCCGGGCCGGTCAGTGCGGTGGTGGTCGGCGCCGGAGCGGCGGCCGGCGCGGCGTCGGCAGAGGCCTTGTCGCCTTCGGCAGCGGCCGGTGCAGCGCCTTCGGCGCCTGCGGCAGGCGCCGCCGGTTCAGTGGTGGCCGGCGCAGCGGCCGGTTCGGCCGGGGCCGCGGTGGTGTTGGCGGTGCCGTCGTCGGCCTTGCAGGCCGCCAGGATCGGCAGCAGCGCTGCGAGGGCGAGGGCGGCGAAACGGGTCTTCATGGAAACGTCTCCAGCATCTGGAAAGGTGGGGCCGGCACCGCAGCACCGGCCAAGGGGAAATGATGACACGCGGCGGCGACAGCGCCGTGTCGAGGGTAGGGGTTGGTTCAGCGGCCGCGGGCGGCGCGGGCCTGGGCGATCAGCGCCGAAGCGATGCGCAGCTGGTCGTCGAAGTTGCTGCCACGCACCAGGTACTGGCCATTGATGATGATGGCCGGGGTGCCCGGCACCTTGGTGCGCTGGGCGAATGCGCGGGCAGCATCGACCTTCTTCTGCACGGCCTCGCCACGCAGCGCCTGCAGGTAGCGGTCCGGGGTCACACCGTAGGCCTTGTAGAAGGTGGCGAGCTCATCGGCCGAAACGTTCTGCATCGGCAGCGAGCCGTCCTGGTGCAGGGCCTTGAACACGGCGGCATGGCTGCGCTTGGCCACGCCCACTTCGTCAGCGGCGTAATAGGCCAGGGCCCAGGCATCCCAGGGGCCACCAAAGGCGGCCGGGACCGGGGTGAAGCGCACGTCGGCGGGCAGTTTGGCCGCCCAGGCCGCCAGCTGCGGTTCGAAGTGGGCGCAATGCGGGCAGGTGTAGCCGAACACCTCGACCACCTCGATCTTGCCGGCCAGCGGCTGGAACGGGCCGGGCTGGGCGATGCGTTCGTAGTCTTTGCCCTCCACCAGCGGCGCGCTGGCGGGGGCGGCGGTCGCGGCCAGCGGCAGCAGGACCAACAGGGACAACAGCAGGCGGGAAATCAACCTCATCGACACGCATCTCCGTTGAAAAAAACAACGCCGGCGCAGTCGCCGGCGTGAAGGAAACATACCGCAGGAGCGGGCGCTGGTGGCGGCCCGCGCCGACCAGTGGTGGTCAGGGGGCGGCGACCGGTTGTGCCGGCGTGGCCGCAGCGGCCACATCGTCGGCCTTGTTGTGCAGGCCCTGCAGGTAGCTCGACAGCGCCTGCACTTCCTGTTCGCTCAGCTTCTGCGCCACCGTGGCCATGATCTGGAAGTGGCTCTTGTCGGTCTCGTGGGTCTGCCCGGCCTGGTACTCCTGCAGGCGGCGGGCGACATAGCTGGCGTGCTGGCCGCCGATATGCGGATAGGCCGGGCCCGGATTGCCGGCGCCACTGGGGCCGTGGCAGGCCATGCAGGCCGGCAGCCCACGCTTGGCGTCGCCACCGCGGTACAGCTGCTGGCCGATCTCGTAGAACTTCATGCCCTTGTAGGGGCCGTCGGCGACGACCGTATCGTCGGCGATGCCGGCGGTGGCCTTCTGCGTGGCGAAGAACGCGCCGATATCGCGCATGTCCTGCGGGGTAAGGTTCTGCACGAACGGCACCATCGCCACCGCTGCGCCGGAACTGCGCTGCCCGTTGGCGATCAGGGCCATCTGCTGGGCCACATAGCGCTCGCTCTGGCCGGCGATGGACGGGTACATCTCGACCGTGGAGTTGCCGTCGGCGCCATGGCAGGCCGCGCAGGCCGAGGCCTTGGTCTGGCCGGCCTTGGCATCGCCCCAGTGGGTCTTGCTGAAATCCACTTCCAGCGAGGCGGTGTTGATCGGCCCGTTGTCGGGCAGCGGGGTCAGCGTGGTCTGCGCGAAAGCAGCGGCGGCAACGACGACAGCAGTGGCAAGGGCGGATACGGCAAGAACGCGAGCGTGGCGCATGCTAAAGCTCCGTATGGACCGGGCCGGGCGGTGGCCGCCGGCATCGCCCGGATTATCAACGGCGTTTCCGCGCACGGTCAACGCAGCAGTGCAGCAAAATGCCCCGCGCGGCCCCCGGAACGGGCGCGCGGCGCCGCAACATGCGATCCTAGGCATATGTCATTGCTCATCGAACGCGCCCGTTACCACCTTTCAGCCCACAACGCGCGGCAGCTGCCGCCCGATGAAGGGGCCGAGGTCGCCTTCGCCGGCCGCTCCAACGCCGGCAAGTCCAGTGCGCTCAACGCGCTGACCCGCCAGAACGCGCTGGCCCGTGTTTCCAAGACGCCCGGTCGCACCCAGCAGCTGGTGTTCTTCCAGATCACCCCCGAAGCCAGCCTGGTCGACCTGCCCGGTTACGGCTACGCCAAGGTGCCGCTGGAACTGCAGGCGCACTGGCAGGCCTTCATCGACAAGTACTTCCGCACCCGCGAAGCCCTCAAGGGCCTGGTGGTGGTGATGGACATCCGCCATCCGCTGAAGGACTACGACCGGCAGATGCTCTCTTATGCCGTGCAGCGCGGCATGCCGGCGCACGCGCTGCTGACCAAGGCCGACAAGCTCAGCCGCAGCCAGCAGATGCAGACCCTGCAGAAAGTGCGCAAGGAGCTGCATTCGGCCTACGGCGACAGCGTCAGCGTGCAGGTGTTCTCTGGCGAGGACCGTACCGGCGTGGACGAAGCCCGCGGCGTGATCGGCGGCTGGCTGGGTCTGGCGTAAGGCTTCCGGCTTTCCTGTAGAGCCGAGCCCACGCTCGGCTGCCGCGCGCAGCGCGGCCAGGCCCCGGTAGCCGAGCATGGGCTCGGCTCTACGAGGGCTCATCGGCTCATTTCAACGGCGAATACTCCGCCGGCACCCAGGCATACGCCTGCCCTTCGCTGCGCACGTGGCCCAGGCCGGGGAACGGTAGATGCGCACCGGCCACCCACCAACCCTTGGCGGTGGCCTGCTGCAGCAGACTGCGACGGCTGGCGGTGGCCGCCTTGCGGTCCGAGTCCGCTTCGAACGCCGCCTCCGGGTGCGCGAACTGCACCGCATGGAAGTGCAGCACGTCGCCCCACACCAGCAACGACTGGCCCTGGCTGTCGAACCGATAGGAGACGTGGCCAGGCGTGTGGCCGTGGGTATCCATCGCCACCGCGCCGCCGGGCAGGGCATCGCCGGGGCTGAAGGTGCGCAGATGACCGGCGGCCTGGTACGGCGCCACTGCATTGCGCGCCAACGGGAAGGCGAAGCGCACGCCCTGGGGTGCGCCGGCTTCGCTGGCGGGATCGAGCCAGTAATCGGCATCGGCCTTGGACAGCCAGACCGTGGCATTGGGGTAGGCCGGCTTGCCCTGGGCGTCGAGCACGCCGCACAGATGGTCCGGATGGGCATGGGTGAGCAGCACGTCATCCACCTCGGCCGGGTCCACGCCGGCCGCACGCAGGTTGCCCAGCACCTGGCCCAGGCCAGGGCCGAAGCACTGCGCGGTGCCGGTATCGACCAGGGTCAGGTGGTTGCCCTGACGCACCAGGAAGGCATTGATTGCGGTCTGCAGGCCTTTCTTGTCTTCGGGTACGTAGCGGCCATCGAGCAGGCGGCTGACCAGCGAGGGCGCAACGTCGACCACTTCCTGCCGGCCCAGCGCGACCACGCCGTCGAACAGGGCGGTAACCTGCAGAGCGCCGATGTGCTGGTGGTAGACACCGGGCACCTGCTGGGTGGGGGCAGGCGAGGTGGCTTCGGCCAGTGCGGCCAGTGGCAGCGAGGACAGGGCCAGCAGCAGGGCGGAGCGCAGCGGCAGGTGACGCAGGGTCATGGCGGTTCTCGGTGGACGACGGGTGGTTCCGTTGGCCTAGCGTGCCGTGGCCGGCGTGTGCGTGGCGCTCAAAGCAGTGCGCGGAATGCTCAGGGGGTGTTGCTTGCAGGGCTTGCAGCCCTGCACCCGCAGAATCAACGTCAACGGCAACGTCAAGAGCCGAGTTTCCTGTGGGGAGGCGGGGTGGGTCCGGTTGCGGGAGACGCCGTAAACCCGTCCATGGGGGCTTGGCCGCGGCATCCATGCCGCGGACACTCCCGCAACCGGACCCACCCCGCCTTCGACAGATTCCTGCGATCTGTTGGGAATGCCCTTGGGGTCAGATCCGTTTTCCGCAGGAAAACGGATCTGACCCCAGAAATTCATTCGATCTCTGACAGACGTGTCGACCAAGGTCGACACCTACCAACAGCCGAGTGAACCTGTCGAAGGTGGGGCGGTGTCGGAGTGCGGGGTGTCAGCCGCATGGATGCG